>DATLQY010001240.1:0-7720 GCA_035534975.1 Pirellulales bacterium | reverse complement strand
CATCCATGCCCGTCTTGACCAGCACCCCTAGATCGACGGCGAGATAGACCTCGCCCTCCGCCTCGGTTTCATAGGTCAGAATCCCCGGCGCCAGGGCGGCCGCGCAGTCGAGTCGGCGCGGCAAGATTCCCAAGGAGCCTTCGAGCGTCCGGGCCACGATCCGTTTCACGTCCGTCTTCTGGACGAGAATCTTGAAGGGGAGGAGGACCTTGAGATTAATGGGCGTTGGCTCCTTGTTCGACCGTTGGGGTGGGTTTCGCAACCGCCTGCGATTGGACCTTAACTTTCGGCTTGGGACCGGCGCCGGCGGAACTTGCCGGTTGGGCGGCCTTTGCTTTTTCCTTGGCTTCGTCGATCGCCCCGATCATGTAAAAGGCGCTTTCCGGATAGTCCTTGAACTCGTCGTTCAGAATGCGCTCGCAGCCGTCGAGCGCGTCTTTCAGACTGACGTCCTTTCCTTTGATGCCGCTGAACTGCTCGGTCGCGAAAAAGGGCTGGGTCAGAAATCGCTCCAGCTTGCGGGCGCGGCCGACGACGTTTCGGTCGTCCGACGTTAGTTGCTCCATGCCGAGCATGGCAATGATGTCTTTCAGCTCCTCGTAGTGCGCCAAAGTCTTGCGGATCTCCTGCGCCAGGTGGTAGTGCCTTTCGCCGATGATGGTTGGTGTCGCCATCTTGGAATTGGATTGTAGCAGATCGATGGCCGGGTACAGTCCCTCGCTGGCCCGCTTGCGAGAGAGCACGATCGACGCCGAAAGGTGTGAAAACGTGTGTACCGCCGCCGGATCGGTCAGGTCGTCGGCCGGCACATAGACGGCCTGAATCGACGTGATGGCCCCAGTGTCGGTGTTGGCGATGCGCTCCTCCAGACCCGATAACTCGGTCCCCATGGTCGGTTGATAGCCCAGGCGCGACGGCATCTGCCCCATCAAGCCCGAGACCTCCATGCCCGCCTGGATGAAACGAAACACGTTGTCGATGAGCAACAGCACGTCGCGGTGCTCATCATCGCGGAAATACTCGGCCATCGTGAGCGCCGCCAGGCCCACGCGGAACCGCGCGCCCGGAGGCTCGTTCATCTGGCCGAACAACATGACCATGTGCGCGAGCACACCGGCTGCTTTCATGTCATGGTACAGCTCTTCGCCTTCGCGGCAGCGCTCGCCGATGCCGCAGAACATGCTCACGCCCTTCTGGTGCCCGACCATATTATGGATCATTTCGGTAAGTAACACCGTCTTGCCCACGCCCGCGCCGCCGAACAGTCCGGCCTTGCCGCCACGCTCCAGCGGCACGAGCACGTCGATGACCTTGATGCCCGTCTCGAAGACCTCGGACTTGGTGGAGCGACTGGCCAAGGGCGGCGGGTCTCGGTGAATGGTCCGCCATTCGACGTCGGACGGCGCCGGCAGGCGATCGATCGGGTTTCCGAAAACGTCGAACATGCGCGAGAGAATTCCCTTGCCGACCGGCACCTTCAATGGCCCGCCGGTGTCCTCCACCGCCATGCCGCGAGCGAGTCCCTGGGTAGGATTCAAGGCGATCCCGCGGACATGACGTGCGTCGAGCTGCATCAGCACCTCGACGGCGATTTGCGACTCCTTTCCTGCGCGCAGCAACGAGTAGATGGGCGGCAAGCGGCCGTCGAACCGAACATCGACCACGCTTCCGCGCACTGACCTGACCACGCCGACGTTTGTCATGATGGTCCCTTCTCCATCGCGGCATCGTATTCGCCACGGCGCGCGGCCGTATTGCACTTGGCCCGGTGATACAGAGCTTGCTGTGCCGCCAAGACGTGAGCCTCCTCGCCGCGCCAAACCTCCAAAGCCGGTTGCTGGATGGCGCGGGCGAACGAGAACGCCAGCGCCCAAGGAATCCGCGACTTGAATAGAACGTTCATGGCATTCAAACGGGCTGAGGCCACTGTACCGGGTTGGCCGCCCGACAAGAACGCGACCGCCGGAACGGCGGCGGGAACGGCCCGCAAAAGACACGTCACTGTGGCATCGGCCACCTCGTCCACAGTTTCTTGCTTGGAGCAGGTCAATCCGGGCAGCACCATGTTGGGCTTCAGGATCATTGCTTCCAGCGTCACTCGTTGTGTGTAAAGCTGGTTGAAAACCGTCCGCAGGACTTCCTCGGTGACCTCACGGCACCGCTGTTGAGTATGCTTGCCCTCCATGAGCACTTCCGGCTCGACGACGGGCACCAGTCCGGCTTCCTGGCACAACGCGGCATAGCGCGCAAGTGCATGAGCGTTGGCCTCGATGCAACCCCGGCTGGGGAGACAATCGTCCACGGCAATCACCGCGCGCCACTTGGCGAAACGGGCGCCCATTTGTGAGTATTCAGCCAGCCGGTCGCGTAAGCCGTCCAAGCCTTCGGTGATTTTCTCACCGGGGTGACCTGCCATGTCCTTGGCGCCGGTGTCCACCTTGATGCCGGGAATAATTCCCGCATCGGCGAGAACTTTGATGAAAGGTGTGCCGTCGTTTTTCCGCTGGCGAATCGTTTCGTCGTAGAGGATCGCACCGCTGATACACTCGCCGAGACCGCGCGTGGTCACAATCAACTCTCGATAGGCCCGCCGGGCTTCCTCGGTCTGGGGAATCGCCAACTTGGCAAACCGTTTGTCGCAGGTTGAATTGCTTTCGTCCATCGCCAGCAGGCCCTTGTCGCCAGCGACCAGCGCCCTGGCGGTGTCGACAAGCTCTTGCGCATTCATTTGGAATTGTTCCATTTCCAGTTGCGGATTTCGGGCAGGTCTTGACCGTGTTGATCAATGTAATGCTTGTGCTGGACGAGCTTGTCTTGCACCATCTGTTTCAGGTAGGCCCCCTTGGAACCCAGATGCGGCAGGCGATCCACCACGTCTTGCACCAGGTGGAACCGGTCCAGGTCGTTCTGCACCCGCATGTCGAAGGCCGTCGTGATCGTTCCCTCCTCCTTGTAGCCCCGCACGTGCAACTTGCGGTTGGTCCGGCGATAGGTCAGCCGGTGGACCAGCCAGGGGTAGCCATGAAAGCCAAAGATGATGTGCTTGTCTTTCGTGAAGAGCGAATCGTAATCCTTGTCGCTCAACCCGTGCGGGTGCTCCGTGCTGGGCTGGAGTCTCATGAGATCGACGACATTGATCACACGGATCTTCAGATCGGGCAGATGTTCGCGAAGAATGGATACGGCGGCAAGGATCTCCAGCGTGGGTGTGTCACCGCAACAGGCCATCACCACATCGGGCTCGGCGCCCTGGTCGTTGCTGGCCCATTGCCAGATGCCAATTCCCTCCGTGCAATGCACGACCGCGGCGTCCATGGTCAACCATTGCGGCAGGGCGTGTTTGCCGGCCACCACCACGTTCACGTAATGCCGGCTGCGCAGGCAGTGATCGAACACCGACAGCAGGCAGTTGGCATCGGGCGGCAGGTAGACGCGCACGATATCGGCCTTCTTGTTGACGACATGGTCGAGGAAGCCGGGGTCCTGGTGGGTAAATCCATTGTGATCCTGTTGCCAGACGTGGGAGGCAAGCAGATAATTGAGCGATGCGATCTTCCGCCGCCAGGGCAGCTCCAGCGTTACCTTCAGCCACTTGGCGTGCTGGCTGAACATCGAGTCGACAATGCGAATAAAGGCCTCGTAGCTGTTGAACAGCCCGTGCCGCCCGGTCAGCAGATATCCTTCCAGCCAACCCTCGCACTGGTGCTCGCTGAGCATCGAGTCCAGCACGCGTCCGGCGGGCGCGAGAAATTCATCATTGTCTTGTTCCCGGGCGTCCCACTGGCGGTTGGTGACTTCGAAAACCGCGCCCAGGAGGTTCGAGAGCGTTTCGTCGGGACCGAAGACCCGGAAATTACGCTGATCTTGATTGAGCCTGGCCACGTCGCGCAGGAACTTGCCCAGCACGAGCGTATCCTGGCCGTCGACGGCGCCTGGCGAAGGCACGTTTACCGCGTGTTCGTGGAAATCGGGCATGCGCAGGTCGCGCAGCAGAAGACCGCCGTTGGCGTGCGGATTGGCGCCCATCCGCCGGTCACCCTTCGGCGCCAACTCGGCCAATTCCGGCAGGAGCCGGCCACTCTCATCGAACAGCTCCTCGGGCTTGTAGCTCTTCATCCAGCTTTCAAGCTGCTTGACATGATCGGGATGCGCGGAATCCACCAGGAGCGGCACCTGGTGCGCACGGAAGGTGCCCTCGATTTGCAGGCCATCGACGAATTTCGGCCCCGTCCAGCCCTTGGGCGACCTGAGGACGATCATGGGCCAGCGCGGCCGACTGGCGTCATTCTTGTTCCGCGCGTTCTTTTGGATTTTCCGGATGTCCTCGATGCCCTTCTCCAGGGTGGCGGCCATGAGTTGGTGCATCAATTCCGGCTGATCACCCTCCACGAAGTAGGGCGTCCAGCCGCAGCCTCGGAAAAACTGCTCCAATTCCTCGTGCTCGATGCGGGCCAGGACGGTCGGATTGCTGATCTTGTAGCCGTTGAGGTGCAGGATCGGCAGCACGGCGCCGTCGGTCATTGGGTTGAGCAGCTTGTTCGATTGCCAGGCGGTTGCCAATGGGCCCGTTTCCGCCTCGCCGTCGCCGACGACGCAGGCAACGATCAGATCGGGGTTGTCGAACGCGGCCCCAAAGGCATGGCTGAGCGAGTAACCCAGCTCACCGCCTTCGTGAATCGATCCCGGCGTCGTCGGCGCCACATGGCTGGAAATCCCGCCGGGAAACGAGAATTGCTTGAACAACTTTTTCAGCCCGGCTTCGTCCTGCGTGACGTTGGGATAAACTTCACTCCAGGTGCCTTCGAGGTAAACGTTGCCCACGATCGCCGGGCCACCGTGACCGGGGCCGGCGACGTAGAACATGTTCAGGTCATATTTCTTGATGACCCGGTTCAAGTGCGCGTAGATGAAGTTCTGGCCCGGCGTCGTGCCCCAGTGCCCGACCACCAGCGGCTTCACGTGCGACAGCTTCAGTGGCTCCTTCAACAACGGATTGTCGTAGAGATAAATCTGCCCGACCGAAAGATAATTGGCGGCGCGCCAATAGGCGTCGATCTTGCGAAGCAACTCCGGCGAGAGCGGGCCTTTGGCGTTGAGTGGCTTCAGGCCATTGTCATGAAGTTGGACGTCTTCTTGAATGAGCTCGTTGATCATAATTTGTTCCTTGAGGGGGCGAGATCGATCGACGAAGTGACCTTCGCTGGCGTAGTAACGAGCCCGAATCTTCATGACCCGGTGGCCGTTGGCAGCCGTGGAGCAAACGCCGTGCCAAATCGATTATCACACGAATTCGGCACTGCGGAAACAAGCGGCCAGAAACGGTTGTCTCCATCCGCTCCAACACTGGTACGACAACGACCACTCGTGGTGCCAGCCACCTCTTGGGGGCGTGTCGTCGAACCCACTCGCCGTTGGGCGATAACTCACTTGGGCGCGTCGGATGTGGCCGACGTTGGCCGTCGCTCGATGTCGACGTCGACGCCACCTTGGCCGACATGGACATCAAGGTGCCCGGCGCGCTTTGGTTGCGACGGGGTTTCCGCGTTGACAGGGGTCGTTTCAGCACGGTCGCATGCACGCGCAACGCTCCATGCACCAGGAATCCGGCGCCGCGGGCAGACTTCTGCCAGGCCGGAGTAGGCCGAACGCTCACTGGGGGACCGTTGCCGCCTGGCGGCGCAGCTCGGATACCGCGGCGAAAGCAGCGATCACTCGGCGGCTTTCCCTTCCTTCCGAGCAAGCAGGACGGGAGCCCCGTCGGTGAGAATCGACACGTCGCCGATGATTACGCGTTCCGATCCGTCGAATGGCGCCCAGCCATCGCCTCCGTCGACTTTGGCTTGCGTGGTTGCGAATTCGGAATGGTCGCCGCTGTGTCCGGTGGAAGCGCTGTGTCCGGTCGAAGCACTCTGTTCGGTCGACTCGCCGTCGTTTCGTTGGGCGTTTGCCTCCGATTGCCGGCGGTGGTTGGTGACCTCGATCCACTTGCCGTCGCTGACGCCCGTTTCGATTTCGGTCCGCACCGCCTTGCCGTTCTCATAGCTCCAGACGAAGGTCTTATCACCGCTATAGCTCAGGGCGGCCACCGGCAGCGCGAGGGCGTTGGGGCGCTCGATGATCACATTGCCGTAGGCGTACATGCCGGGCAGGATCTGGCCATCGGTCTTGGGAAGCTTGACCTGGGCGAGGTCTTCCCGCGTGCCCTTTGGCAGGTCGGCGGGGATCTCGCTGCCGTTGTTCGGCAGGTCGATCTCGGCCCGAAGGGTACGGCTGGTGACGTTGAGTGCCCAACTGGTTCGCGTGACGGTGCAGAGAATCGGCTGGTCGCGGAACGCCTTGGCGAGCACGGTGGCCTTCGTCCCGACGCGAACGAAGTTGGCATCGTGCTCGGGAATGTCGACGAAGACTCGGACGACGTCGGTTCGGTCGACGACGTAGATCGGCGCGGCGCTGCCGCCGGCCGAAATGTAGGGGCCACGATAAGCGGTCGGGTCGCCCGTGGAGGGCAGAACGAAGTCGCCCGTATTGGCGTTGCGCGCCACGATCACGCCGTCGTAGGGCGCATAAAGCTTGAGATAGCCCACCCAGGCCTCCGTCCGCTTCCAGTCGCTGGTGGCCACGTCGACCGTCGCCTTGGCAACCGCGACGGCGATCTTGTCCTGCGCGACGGTCGCTCTTTTGGAAAGCAGTTCCGCCTTCGCCTTCGCAATCGTCGCCTTCGCGGCGGCGCGCTCGGCGGTGCTGGCCTTCAACTGGTTGATCGATTCAGCCAGGATCTGCGGAGCGATCACCTTTCTCTCGACATCGCGCCTAAGCCGCTTGACCTCCGAATCCCAGCGATCGACCTGGGCCTCGTATTGGTCGAGTATGGCCTTGGCCTCGTCGAGGTGCGCCTGGGCCGCCTCGACGTCGGCCTCGGCGACCTTGACCGTCTCCTCCGCCAAGCCCACCTGTTGCTCGTCGAGCTCGACGGTGGCCTTTTTCGTGTGATAGTCCTCATTGATCTCGGGTGCGAAGAGGTCGGCAAGCACCTGCCCCTTTTTTACCGTGTCGCCGATGTCGACGTGCCATGTCTCGATGAAGGCGGTCACCTTCGGAAAGATCGACGTCCGCTCGTAAGCTTCCACGAAGCTCGGCTGGCCGACGACTCGGACGATCGTCCGAGTTTCTGGGCGCATCATCCGAACGGCCGGCTCCGCGACGCCTTTGGCCTCGTTCTTTTGTCGGTGGCCGCAGCCCGACGCTGCCAGTGCGACCAGCAAGACGAACGGCAGCGCGCGGGGCCGGACGCAACGGTGCAAAACGATACGCCAAAGCGAGGTGTGCATCAGGTGTCTCGGTGTATGGGAAAGTGGCATTCCATCAGGGGTTTTGCGCCAGGGCCAGCTCTTCGCCCGCCGCGCCGTCGCCGCCGGGAACGGACTTTTCGCGGCGTTCGTCCGCTCGAACGCAATCTTCCGCATCCGGGTCGTAATGCGCGCTCGAGGGGTCGTCCGGGTCGACCGACGGCGAGCGGGCTTCTTTATCGCCGATCACGGCCGCGAAGATCGCGGGAACCACCAGCAACGTGGCAAACGTCGACATCACTAGCCCGCCGATCACCGCCAACCCAAGCGGGGCCTGCATCTGGCTCCCCCGCTCCAGCGCCAGCGCCATCGGCACCATGCCCACGGTCATCGCGCAGGCCGTCATGAGGATCGGCCGCAGGCGCTCATTCGCG
>DATLQY010001239.1:0-4543 GCA_035534975.1 Pirellulales bacterium | reverse complement strand
CGACACCAAGAGCCATGAGAACGGCAATCCACCAGACGCATTCAGAAACGCCGGCTCGATCATCTGTTGCTTGGCCAGGAATTGCACGTACATCCAGCTTTGCCCGAGGCAGAGCACGACCGTGGCGTAACGGGTGTATTCATTGATCTTCTTACGTCCACTCTCGCCCTCTTTTTGCAGTTCTTCCAACGGCTTCCAGACGCTCGCCAGCAGTTGGAAAATGATCGAGGCGGAAATGTAGGGCATGATCCCCAGGCCGAAAATGGTGGCGCGGTCCAATTCCGAAGCGCTGAACGTGGCGACATTCTTGAAGATTTCGCCCAGTCCCCCCTCCTGCAGGCCACCGAACAGTTTCTTGTTCGGGTCGATGATCGGTAGCGGAATCCAGCTCCCGACGCGGTAGATTGCCAGCAGGCCCAGGGTCAGCAGGATCTTCCTGCGGAGCTCGGGGATCGTGAAGACGACGCGGATTTTTTCCCACATGGTTCGCTCCGTCCTTCCTTGGTTAGTTACCCTTGTTCCCACGCTCCGCGTGGGAACATCTCCCCGGACGCTCCGCGTCCCGTCGTAAGACGGCCCCAGGTCGTCCGTTCCTACATCTTTTTCTTCGCTTTCTTCTTAACATTCTTGATCACGGGGGCCTTCCGCGGCAGTACGATCGCCTCGCCGCCGGCGGCTTGGATTTTTTCCAGGGCCGATTTGCTGAAGCGGTGGGCCGAGATCTTCAGTTTCTTGGTCAAGTCGCCGTCGCCGAGGACTTTGAAAACGTCGTAGCGGCCCTTGAGCCGGCCTAGCGCCGCGAGGCTCTCGGGGGTGACCACCGCGCCGTCGTCGCACCATTCATCGAGGTCGCCGACGTTGAGCGCCTTGACGGTCAAGGCCCAACGATTGTTGAAACCGCGCTTGGGCACTCGCCGCGACAGCGGCATTTGGCCCCCTTCGAACGCCGGGTGCGCGGTCCATCCCGCGAGTTGGCCTTGGCCCTTATGTCCGCGGCCGGCGGTTTTGCCCCGGCCCGAGCCGACGCCGCGGCCGATGCGGAGCCGCTTTTTGTGTTTCTTGATGCCGCGATGAATGTCGTCCAGAATCATACGATGGAAACTCCCCGGAGGCGCTCGATGTCTTGCTTCGACCTCAAACTCGTCAATGCGTTGAGCGCGGCCTTCACCAGGTTGGCTGGGTTCGTCGAGCCGAAACTCTTGGTCAGAATGTCGTGGATGCCCGCCGCCTCGCAGACGGCGCGGACGCTGCTGCCCGCCTTGACGCCGGTGCCCGGCGTGGCCGGCACCAAGATTACGCGGGCGGCGCCGAAATGCCCCTCGACGGTGTGCGGGATCGTGCGTCCAGCCAAAGAGACCTCGACCATGTTGCGGGTGCCGTCCTTGGTGGCCTTTTCCACGGCCGGTGGGACTTCATTCGCCTTGCCGTAGCCCCAACCGACCTTGCCTTTTCCGTTACCGACCACCACCATCGCCGTGAAGCTGAAGCGCCGGCCACCCTTGACGACCGCGGCGCAACGCCGAATCTTGACGACCTTGTCGATCAGCTCTCCCCGGTTGCCGCCTGAAGTGGACACGTTCGTTTTACTCCCGTTCATGCGTGATCCTGTCGCTCTCTAAAAACTCAATCCGGCCTCGCGGGCTGCTTCGGCCAGCGCCGCGATGCGCCCGTGGAACTGGTACTCGCGGCGATCGAAGGCCACCTCCTTGACGCCGGCCTCCAACGCGCGGCGCGCGATGGCCTTGCCCAGGGTCTGGGCGGCGGTCCTGTTGCCGCCGTAGGCCAACGCGCCTGCGAGCTCTTTGTCGGCCGTGCTGGCCGAAACCAAGGTGTGACCGCGCGTGTCGTCGATCACCTGGGCGTACATGTGCTTGTGGCTGCGGAACACGCTCAGCCGCGGCCTCGTCGCGTCGCGCTTGACGCGGTTTCGCACGCGGAACCGCCGCCGTTGACGCTGGTGCAGGATGGTCTTTTCGTGGTTCACGGTCTCGTTCTCATTTCGTCATGGCCCTTACTTCGTCATGGCCTTACCGGCCTTGCGGCGCACCACCTCGCCGTCGTAGCGGATACCCTTGCCCTTGTAGGGTTCGGGTTTCCGCAGCGCTCGGACCTCGGCGGCGAATTGTCCGACCATCTGTTTATCGGTCCCCTTGATCACGACGTGCGTCTGGTCGGGGCAGGTGACCTTAAGGCCCTTGGGAATCGGTTTTTGAATTTCGTTCGCGAAACCGACGCGGAGCTGCAGCGTTTCGCCCAGGATCGCGGCCAGGTACCCCACGCCGACGATCTCCAGCTTCTTCTCGTACCCCTGGGTGACTCCCTTGACCATGTTCTGGATCACGGCGCGGCTCAGTCCGTGCAAGGCCCGCGCCCCGCGCGAATCGCCCTGTCGTGCGATCACGACTTGTTTACCCCCCTCGTCGACGGCAACGGTCACTTCGCGGCGAAACTGCCAATCGAGCTTTCCCAAGGGTCCCTCGACGGCGATGGTGTTACCGCTGACGGCGACCTTCACGCCGCCGGGAATCGGTACTGGTTTCTTTCCGATGCGAGACATCTAAAACAACTCCCGTTTGACCGTTACCAAAGTTCGCAGAGCACTTCGCCGCCCAGGTGCCGCTGCCGCGCCTCGCGGTCGCTGATCACGCCGCGGCTGGTGCTGATGATCGAAATCCCCAGGCCATTGAGGACGGGTCGCAACGAATCGGCCCCGCGGTAAATTCGACATCCGGGCTTGCTCACGCGCTTGATGTGGCGGATCACGCGTTCGCCGTTGGGACCGTACTTCAAGTGCAAACGAAGTTGCGGGCTGGGAATGGCGCTGAGCTCCTCCCAGTCCCAGATGTAGCCTTCGCGTTTGAGCACCTCGGCCAGGCCGCGCTTGACCTTGGAGAGAGGCATTTCGACGCTCGAGCGCTCGACGCGCACCGCGTTGCGGATGCGGGTCAACATATCGGCGATAGGGTCAGTCATCATCGTACTTGCTGTTTCCCTCTATTAATCGGCCCTCTACCAACTCGCCTTTTTGAGCCCTGGAATCAACCCTTGGTCGGCCAGCTTGCGGAGACAAATCCGGCAAATGCGGAATTTGCGATAGACGGCGCGGGGCCGGCCGCACAGTTGGCATCGCGACTCGCGCCGCGAGGTGAACTTCGGTTTGCGATTCGCTTTGGCAATCTTCGACTTACTCGCCATGCGTTCTAGTGTCCCATCGGGTTGGGCGTGTGGGGCAGGCTTTCAACCTGCCGTGCCTTTTTGTGTTTCGTTCCCACGCTGGAGCGTGGCAGAGCGCCTCTTCGGACGCTTCGCGTCCACGTTCTTGATCTCCCTTGCGTCTCGCCGGAACCGGGGGGCTTACGCCCCCCGCTCGCCTCAAGCCGCCCCTCGCCCCTTTTGTGTCGATTCCTCCACCTTGAACGGCATTCCCAAGCCCCGCAGCAACTCTCGCGACTCGTCGTTCGAGTTGGTTGACATCACGATCGAAATGTTCATCCCTTGCACCCGGGTGTACTTGTCGGGATTCAACTCGGGGAACACCAGTTGCTCCGACAGCCCCAAGCTGTAGTTGCCGTGGCCGTCGAAAGCGTTGGGGCTCAGTCCGCGGAAGTCGCGGACGCGCGGCAGGGCCAGCGAAATCAAACGGTCAAGGAACTCGTACATCCGCACACCCCGCATCGTCACCTTGCAACCGATTTCCATTCCCTCTCGGAGCTTGAAGTTGGCGATCGACTTGCGGCTGCGTGTGACCGCCGGCTTCTGTCCGGAGATCTGGGCCAGCGCCGAAACCGCCTCTTCAAGGTGCTTTTTTTCCGAGATCGCGGTGCCGACTCCCATGTTGATCACGATTTTTTCAAGCCTGGGCAGAGACAACCGGTTGGTGCGGCCGAGCTTCTTCATCAGAGCCGGCAGCACTTCCTTTTCGTAACGTTCTTGCAATCTGGGGGGCATGGTTCGTGTTGGCCGCTCGCGTCGGCCTGCTCATATCAAAATAATCTCTGGAAATGGCGGAAGGTTCATTAACCCACTTTCGCCGGGGCCGGCGCCAGCGGGCCGATCCCCTTCTTGCACTTCTTGCAAAACCGCTCTTTGCCGCCGTCGGCGGTGGCGCGGGCCCCCGTGCGGACGGCCGCGTTACAACTCGTGCAGACCAATAACACGTTGGAAATCTGGATCGGCATTTCCTTCGAAAGCCGGCCCCCCTGCGGGTTGCGTTGGCTGCGCCGCATGTGCTTGAACACGCGGTTCATTCCTTCGACGACGATCTTGCCCGCGTCACGGTTGACCTTGAGCACTTTGCCGCGCTCACCGCGGTCGTTGCCCGCAATCACCTCGACCATATCACCTACTCGAATATGCATCACACGACCTCGGCCGCGAGACTGACGATTTTCATGAAGTTCTTGTCACGTAATTCGCGGGCCACGGCGCCGAAGATGCGCGTGCCACGTGGGTTGCCGTCGTTGTCGACCAGCACCAGGGCGTTCTGGTCGAACCGGACATAGCTGCCGTCGTTGCGGCGCGTGGGCTGCTTGCAGCGGACGAT
>DATLQY010001238.1:0-2687 GCA_035534975.1 Pirellulales bacterium | reverse complement strand
GTGCGCCCGGTTTCGGCGTTCGACACCTCGGGTACGCCGGTGCGCTTGGGCGCCGAGGTGGTCGAGTTCGACCCCAAGGAGTACGTCAAACAGCGTAAGAGCCTGAAAGTCATGGCCCGCGACATCCACTTCGCCGTCGCCGCGGCTGAAATGGCTTACCAGGATTCGTGTTTGAGCGGTTCGACCGTCGATCCTGAACGGTTCGGGGTCGTGTTCGGAGCCGACATGATCCAATGCCAGCCGGAGGACGTGGCCGACGCCTATCGCCACTGCATGGTGGAAGGCCGGTTCGACTTCCGCCGCTGGGGCCAAGGGGCCTTGCCGGAGGTATTTCCACTTTGGATGCTCAAGTACCTCCCGAACATGCCGGCCTGTCATATCGCCATCGCCTACGACGCGCGCGGCCCGAACAACACGCACTCGCTGTGCGAGGTTTCGAGCTTGCTGGCGGTGGCCGAAGCGGCGCGCGCGATCGAGCGCGGCCAGGCCGACGTGATGCTGGTCGGCGGCACGAGTTCGAGAATTCATCCCACCACCTGGGTCCGCAACGCCTTGGCCGAAGTCTCGACGCGCGACGACGATCCGGCCGCCGTGTCGCGCCCCTTCGATGCCCACCGTGACGGTTTCGTCAACGGCGAAGGCGCAGCGGTCTTCGTTCTCGAGAGCATTCAGCACGCCCAGGCGCGCGGCGCACGCGTCTTGGCGCGCGTAATCGGACAAGCGAGCGCGTTCGAAGCGCCGCGGGCCGGCCGACCGGTCGAGGGCACGGCGATCCGCGCCGTGCTGTCCGGAGCGCTGCGCAGCTCCGGATTGAAGCCCGGCGAAATCGGGCACGTCAACGCGCATGGGCTGAGCACGGTGGCCGACGACCGGGCCGAAGCCCGGGCCATTCGCGCCGTATTGGGCGACGTGCCGGTAACAGCTCCCAAGAGCCTGTTCGGAAACTTGGGGGCGGGAAGCGGGGCCGTCGAAATGGCGGCCAGCCTCCTGGCCTTCGAGCACGACCTGGTGCCGTCGACGTTGAACTACGAGTACCCTGACCCCGAATGCCCCGTAAACGTGATTCATGGCAAGCCACTTGCCGGCGCCACGGCGACTGCGCTGCTCGTGAATCGCGCGCCGATGGGACAGTCGGCGGCGCTCGTGATCGCGCGGTAAATGCACTCCTCGTCACTTCGACGGCGTAGATTGTAGGGTGGGACAAGCTCGCCTTGGGCGAGCGCCGGCCCACCACTTTCGCTCGCGGCAATGGTGGGCCGGCGCTCGCTCCGCGATCTTGTCCCACCCTACTGACGAACAGCGCGCATACGGATTCAAAGAAACTCGCGCCATCACGCAACGCGTGGCTATCGCCGAAGCGGATTTCGGTAAAGCACCTCGGCCAATCGTGCCGGCGAGCCGTGTTCGCCGGGCGGCCGTTCGCGGTGCCAGTCGCGGTCGATGGGTACGAGATTGTCGTCCCATGGCCAGCAATCCAACGGTGGGTATCCCAACGCGGCGGCCAGCTTCCCCGAATCCATCGATACGTCGCCGGCCCGCGGCGGGACCGGTCCGGCCGCCGCCCGGGGACACCCCATCAGGAGCTCCGGTCGATAGCCGCCAACGCGGTTGACGATTTGGGCGATCTGGTAGAGGCTTAACCGCCGCAGTCCGCCCGCATGGTACAGTCCGGCAAGCCGGTTACCCAGCACGACTTCGCACAACTCGTTGAGACAATCGGTGTAGCTGGGGGTGCGGAACTCGTCGAAGTAGAGCGTGGCGGGTTTCGCTTTTCCGAAACGCGACTGAATCCAGTCGACCGCGCCGGCGTGGCCATTGAAGCTCCGCCCCATGGGCAGCGAGATCCGCAGAATGCATCCCGCTGTAAAACCGGATTGCAATAACTCCTCGGCGGCGACCATGGTCTTGCCGTAAACCGTCACGGGGTCGGTCGCATCGGTCTCGACGTACCTTCCCGCCTCTTTGCCCGAAAAGACCAGGTCGATCGAGAGGTGAACCAGCCGCACGTCGGCCGCGCCGATGACCGACAGCAGGTTGCGGACCCCCTCGACGTTGATCCGCCAGGCCAGTTCCGGGTCGAGTTCGCAGGCGCGCAGCGCGCAATTGCCGGCACAATCAAGCACGCTCTTGAATTGGTACTTGTCAAAAAGCCGCTTCAGCTCGTCATGGTCTTCCGCGTCACAGGCCATGATGCCTTCGCCCACCAGGCGAACGTTGTCACTCTGGCGGATTCCGATCACTTGCCCCGGATAGCGCGACTGGAAATACGGCAGCGCGTTGTAGCCCGCCACCCCGGCAATGCCCGTGATGAGGAGGGGGAGAGGCGGGGAGGGGAGGAGGAGCATGCTGAGAAGACAGTAGGGGAAAGAATGACGCGGAAACGCGGAAACGCGGAGACGTTGCGACGCGGGGTTCAGGGTTCAGGGTTCAGGGTTCAGGATCTATGAACGAGCTCAATCGGAAATCCTGAACCCTGTACCCTAGCGTCTACTCCGCCACGACCGGCGATGCCAGCGTTCCAATTCCCTCGATGCTCGCCTCGAGCCGGTCGCCTGGTTTCAAATAGGTGTCGGTGCTGCTGCCTACTCCCCCCAACGTTCCGGTGGAGATGATGTCTCCCGGCTCCAATGTGACGATCCCCGAGATGAACTCGATCAGCGCGGCGACGGGAAAAATCTGTTGGCCCG
>DATLQY010001237.1:0-3954 GCA_035534975.1 Pirellulales bacterium | reverse complement strand
CAGGTTCTCCACTGCGTCTGGCGCTGTTAATCGTGCTGCGACCTTCTATCCGTTCGCTTGCACGTGCGTAAATGTTTTTTGTCGTGGTCCGGCTTGGATCGCGAATTGCCAGATTCAGTTTCTATTGGAGGTTACCATGTTTGCGACGATTCTATCTGCTTTGGTGCTTACGCTCGGTTTGTTCGTTGCCGCGCCCCGCGCGCAAGTGACAGGCGATTGCTGCCAGGCGCAGCTCCGTTGCTGCGCCGTGGGCGAGGCCTGCTGCCTTACCGGCGATAAGAAGGCGTGTTGCACCGCCGGCCAGGAGTGCTGCGAGGTAGGCGACAACTGCTGCAGCGAGGGTGCATGCTGCGAAGCGCCCGATGCGTGCTGCGAAACGCAGGAAGCCTGCTGCAATTCGGACGCGACGGCCGCATCAAGCGCCGACAGAGACCTGCCGCAGTGCCGCCGGCCGGCGTAGTTACCTAAGGCTCGACGTTCGACAGCGCCTCTGGCGGCGATGTGCCGCCAGGGGCGTTTTTCGACGGGTTGTCGTTTTTTACAACGACCTGTCGACGACGGAGAGGAACGTCAGAGCAATTCCTCCAACTCCTCCACCAAGCGGCCGAAATACGCAAGCGCCGTATCGACGGCGGCGGGCTGTTCCATGTCGACGCCGGCCCCGCGCAACAGGTCGAGCGGGTCTTGCGAGCAGCCCCCCTTGAGAAAAATGAGATAGTCGTCCAGCTCGCGCCGGCCGCCCGAAAGGACGCGTTCGGCCAGGGCGATGGCCGCCGAAAGGCCGGTGGCGTACTTGTAGACGTAGAACGCACGGTAGAAGTGCGGAATGCGGAAGCACTCCAACGACAGCTCCGTGTCGAGTGTGAACTCGGGCCCGAAATAGCGACCGAGCAGTTCGCGGTAGACGCTCTTGAACCGCTCGACCGTCAGGGGCTCGTCGCGCTCGGCCAACTCGTGCGTGAGCGCCTCGAACTCGGCGAACATCGTCTGCCGCAGGATCGTGCCGCGGATCGCGTCGATCTCCCGGTTGATCAGGAAGGCCCTTTGCCGGTCGTCCGTGGCACGGGACATCAGGTGCCGGCTCAGGAGCTGCTCGTTGAAGGTACTGGCCACCTCGGCGACGAAGATCGTGTAGTTGTAGTACTGATAAGGCTGGTGCCGCGCGGAGTAGTAGGAGTGCATCGAGTGCCCCGCCTCGTGGGCCATCGTGAAGACGTGATCCAGCACGTTGCTCTGGTAGTTCATCAGGATGTAGGGTTCTCCGTCGAACGAACCGGAGCTGAAAGCGCCGCTTTGCTTCCCCTGGTTCTCATAACGGTCGCACCAGCGCCCCAGGAGGCCCGTCTCCAGAACGCGGCAATACTCGGTTCCCAGAGGTTTCAGCGCCTCGACGACGACCTCGCAGGCCTGCTTCCAGGTGTGCTTCGTTTCCAGCTCGCTCAAGATCGGCACGTAGGTGTCGAATTGGTGGATTCGCTTGAGTTTCATCTTTCGCCGCCGCAGCTCGTAGTACCGGTAGAGCGAAGGCAGGTGACGATGGACCGAGGCGATCAGGTTGTCATAGACCGCGACGGGCACATTGTCGGGAAAGAGCGCCGCCTCGCGCGAACTACCGAACGAGCGCGCGCGGGCGTAGAACACGTCACGCTGGATCGAACCGGCCAACGTGGCGGCCAACGTATTTTCGTGGGCGGCGAACGTCTGGTAGTACTGGGTGAAGGCCCGCCGGCGGAGCGGGCGATTGGGCGAATGAAGTAGTGCCGAGAACGAGGCGTGGCTCAGCTCGATCTGTTGGCCGCGGTCGTTCTCGATCGCACCGAATTTCAAATCTGCGTTGTTCAACTGCCGGAAGATCAGGCCCGCCGCGGCGGCCATTTCGCTCTGCATCGCCAGCAGCTTCTCTTCGCGGTCGGAGAGCGTGTGCGGCCGGTCGCGCAGCAATCGCTCCAAGAGTAGTTTGTAGGGGGCCAGCTCCGTGCCGGCCATGAATTTCTTGATCCTCGCTTGGGGAACGGCCAGGATCTCAGGGCGGATGTAGCTCGATTCCTGCGCCGCCCGGCTCGATGCGTTGCGGTGCCGGCCGAGCATCCGCTGGTACGGACTGTTGGCCGTGTCTTCGGCCGTCTTGAGGAAAGCGTAGGTCCCGAGACGCTCGCCCGCGCGATCGAAGTCACCGTCGAATTTGAGGCAGTCGGCCAGACCCGCGGCCGATTCGCCGAGCTTGCCCTTGTACTTCGCGTACCCGCCCATTTGCCGTTCCCACTCGCCGAAGGCGGTTTCCCAGGCGTCGTCGGACTCGAAGAGGCTGGAAAGGTCCCACGTATCGGCGATCTTGACCTGGTTGCGGCGCGGGAGCGATTTGAGTTTCGGCATGGCAAGTCAGTCGAGCGGGGGCGTAAGCCCACCTGTGCAATCGGGCCTAATGCGATAGTTACAGAGCGTAACCGATGGGAGCGGCCGCTGACAAGCGACAGCGACGTCCAAAGCAGGGAGGAAGCAAATGGGAGGCGGAAGTCATCACTGATCACTTTTCCGGCTTCCGCCCCTGGGCGGCCTCGAGACGTGCGACCTCGTCGGGCGTCGGTTTTTGCGCCTTGCCCAAGCGGATCGCTTTGGCCTCCGCCTGCTCCCATTTTGCCCTCACGAATCGGGTCAATACCGCGATCCGTCGTCGTCAAAAATCCGTGACGATGTCATTTGCCGAGCGAGTCGCCAGCCGCGACCAGATGATCGGGTCGACCGTATCGACGATGAATCGCGTGCTGCCGTCGCAGAACATCACATTACATCCGCTGGGATGGTTGGCCCACATCTCGTCGGGAAGGGCAAACGGCTGGTTCGGGGGCTTGATGATGGGCGGAACTTCCTGGGGCGTCGGCCCGCTGTGGACGTTCACCTGGGCCGCCGCGAGGTCGAAGGGGACGCTGGCGAACGCCAACGCCGGGAGCGTCACCGCTCCGGGCACGACACCCACCCAGGTCGAGTTGGTGTGGTAGGGAGTCTGCTCGCCAACCAACATCGTGGTGCTGGTGCCGTCGCGAATGTCGGCGATCCTGGTGCGGCTGTTGCGATAGAGCACGCCGTCGGCGATCTTTGACAAGTCGGGGGTCGGGTTGTCCCAGACTGCGATTCGACCGGCCACCCCCACGTAGGTACTGCGCGAAAATGAGGCCAGCACGGTGCCTGAGGCGTTGACGACATTGTATGGACCCTGGGCGCCCACCGCCGAGGGACAAATGTAGGGGTGGATCGGGCTCGCGGCGGCGACGGCGTTGGCGGGGTCCCAGCAGTTGAGGTTGGTGTTGAACGAGTTGCGCAACGCCAATTGCTCCATTTGGGACAGCGCCAGCATCAGGAAACCGTAACCGGGGCCCGTGTCGCCGCTGGTCGGATCGGGCGGGCCCACGATCGAATTCCCGCCCGGCACGGTGACATACCCCGGTGGGAAACACAAATACGAATCGTGATAGTTCTGCATCGCAATGCCGATTTGCTTGAGATTGTTGAGGCACTGCGTGCGGCGTGAAGACTCGCGGGCCGATTGCACGGCCGGCAGAACGATCGCGACCAGAATGCCAATGATCGAGATCACTACCAACAACTCGATCAGGGTGAACGCGCGACGTGAGTTCGGCATGGGGAAACCCGTGGTCTTGGAATAGAGCCCCCCCTAGGAATCGCTTTCATTTTACGCATTCGTCCTGTGGCGGGTCAACAGGTTTGGCACGACATTCGGCCATGCCTTGGCCCGCCCCCCGACCGTGAGACTTTTGGGCCCGCTTGGCCCAACCAACTCTTCCGATTATACTTCACCCCGTCGAGAATGAGACCTTCACGTTGGCTGGGTTTGTTGGTTTCCGCGGGCTTCACCTCAGTTTTGGCTGGAGACGATCATCTTGCCGCGAAAACTCAATGGCTCCGTGCGTTCGATCGACTCGTTCGGCAACCTGATAA
>DATLQY010001236.1:0-2251 GCA_035534975.1 Pirellulales bacterium | reverse complement strand
CGGAAAGGCGCAGCGATGCTTTCTTCATCGCGGATCATCCAGGTACTCGCCGACTTGGTCGCGGCCTCAAGGGAGACCCCTTGCCATCCGGCCAGGGACGCCGCGATTTACCTGCTGGCGGAATTTGAGAACGGGCGCGAGGCCCTGCACCGGCGGCTGATCGAGCGTGGCGGGGCTCGCGCGAAATTCGCGAGCTTCGAGGTTTCCAAATGCACCGAAACACGCCCCGACCAGGCGGAAGGCGGTGCCGCATGAGCACCGACCCCAAACCCTTCGGTCCCGACGAACCGCTCGAATCCTTCGTCACGCGTCTCGCCGCCCAGGCGGCTGCGACACCACCAGCGGAAACCACGACCGCAAACCGTCTGACCGCCGTAGGCCACCTGGCCCGCGCCCTCGGCCGGCCGCCGTGCGTAGCGGACCTTTCCAGCGACGGCATCGCCGAAGCGCTCAGACTTCTCTGCGACCGTGGCCGTCAACCGGCCACTTTCAACCGTGTACGTACGGACCTACTCAGGCTCGGCCGGCTGGCCGCGGCCATGGGCCAGCTCGAGTACGAGCCGTTCGTCAACCTCCAGGAAATCCACCCGGAGCGGACCGAGCCTTGGACCATCCCGGAAATCAACCTCATTCTCGCCTCGGGGCGGTGCATGCCAGACGACGTGTGCGGGCTGCACGCGGGGCACTGGTGGGTGGCCTTTCTTTTGTCGATCCTGGAATGCGGGCTGCCCGTCGACCCGCTGCTCAGGGCGCCCTTGCGCGCCTACGATCGGCGCCGCGGCACGCTCGCCGCGGATTACGCCGTCTACGCCCTCAACGGCAAGACGGTCATCGCCCTCGACCGGATCGCCGCCGGCGACGATCGGCCGCGGCTTTTCCCCTGGCCGTACGATCGCGCCGACGACGACGGCCGTAAGGTTGGCAAGCCGTATTGCATGCTCTACCGCGCGTACCGGCTGTTGCTCTTCCGGGCTGGCCTTCCCCACACCACGGAGAACGTCTTCCACCGTTTACGGGTAACGGCGGATCGCCTTCCCAACGTCGTCGAGAGCATCAACCTCGATGTGCCCTTCCGTCCGCGCCAGGGCAAGCTCGTCCTGCCACGCCCCATTGATCGCCGGCGCGCATCGTTGCACGCGACGGGCGAAGCCGCCGCGGCCGCGGCCCTCCGGCATTCGCCGGCCAACCGGCCGCCGGCGCCGCCCAAGCGGCAGATCGTGACGCTGGCGGCCGCCGAGCCGGAGCGCACATTGCGGCACTTCTTCGAGACGATGTATGTCCCCCTGCGCCTCTTCGACGCGTCGCCGGGCACGCTGTCGTCTTACCGTGGCACGCTCAACCGTCTGGACGCCTTCACCGGCTGCCAGACGCATTTGTGCCAGCTCACCGACGAGCTGATTCAGGGCCTGATATCGTGGGTGCTCGCCGGCGGAGGCTCGCCGGCCAGGGCCAACGGACACGCCGCGTCGCTGGCGTGCCTGTGGCGTTACGCTTGGCGCAAGAAACGGATCGAGACCCAGCCCCGCGATATCGAGAAGGCGCGCGAGCCGAAACGCCAGCCCCGGGCCTGGTCGCTGGAGCAATTGACCATGATCCTGGAGGCCTGCGCCCGGGTTGCCGGATCCATCGACGGCGTGGCCGCCTCGGCCTGGTGGCCGGCGTTCGTGCTGCTCATTTACGACACGGGCCTGCGTCGGAAAGCCGCCCTGGCCCTTCGGAGCGAAGATCTCGACGTCGAGCGTGGGCTGCTGTTCGTTCGCGCTGAAACTCAAAAGCAGTGTGCCGACCAGACCTTTCGCCTGCACCCCGACACGATGCGGGCGGTTCTCGCCACCGATCCGGCAAGCCGGCCGCTGATCTTCGGGGGCGGCGGGACGCCGCAGTTCGTGATGCATAGCTACCGGCGAATTCTGATCGACGCCGGGTTGCCCCAGGGACGCAAGGACATGCTCCAAAAACTTCGACGGACCTCGGCCACCCACTATTGCGCCCTGGCCGGGGAGGCCGCGACCCAGAAACACCTGGGGCACTCCCACGTCAACGTCACACGCGCCTACTTGGACGTTTCGATGCTGCCGATCGTGAACGCCGCGGATATCCTGCCCAGACCGAACTGGCGGCCGCCGGCGTGAGATCGTGAACGGGGCGAGAGGGGCGAACTGGGGCGAACTTCAACCATTGAGGGAACCATGAAAAGTACGAAAGCGATCAAGTCGAACATCGTCGGGTTCAACTATTCGGGCATCCCGCC
>DATLQY010001235.1:0-6068 GCA_035534975.1 Pirellulales bacterium | reverse complement strand
TTACGATCGGTTACAAAGCTCTGACCAACTTCGACGGGGACTTGCACCCCGCTGATTCGGTGCGCTTGTAGGCGCACTAGCAGGCACACTCCGTGTGCCGTCGCTTTCCGCCTGCCGACGTTGATTCGCCCAACTTGACGGCACACGGAGTGTGCCTACTACATTGCCGCTCGACGCGCTGAGTGCCCGACCGCGCTCGCGTCACCGAGTGCCGAGGCTTTCCGGACGATCGCGTAACCGGTCGAAAAGCCAGGCACGGGCAAAGGCCCAGTCCCGCGCCGCGGTAGCCCGCGAAATTCCCAGCACGTCGGCCGCTTCCTGCTCTTCCATCCCGGCGAAGAACCGTAGCTTGACCAGCTCGGCCTTGCGTGGCTCGATGGCCGCGAAATGCGAGAGCGCCTCGTCGAGGGCCAGCACGTCTTCGCGGGGCCCTTCGAAGGCCAAATCCACCGCTTCCAGCTCGGCCTCTTCCAAATCGACGCGCAGCCGCCCGCCGCCGTGACGCAAACGGTGCTTGCGGCGGGCATTTTCCACGAGGATCCGCCGCATCGCCTCGGCCGCCGCGGCGAAGAAATGCCGCCGGCCGCTCCAAGCCCCGGTAGGGTCACCCGTGACCAGCCGCACGAACGCCTCATGCACCAGTGCCGTGGCTTGCAGAGTCTGTCCGGGACGCTCTCGCGCCAATTGCGCCGCCGCGATTCGGCGCAATTCGTCGTAGACCAAAATCAGCAACTCTTCGCTGGCTTTCGGATCGCCCTCGTCGATTGCCGACAAGATGCCGGTGACGTCGTTCATGGGGAGCACACGAGCGGGGCCTGCGATGATCCCTACCAGCATAACCGTCGGAGGCGCGGAGTTCCATCGCGGGCGAGGTTTCAGCACGGCCGTTCAAGGCGCGATGGTGCCGTGCCCAAGAATCCTGCGGTGGTGATCGAAGCCTTCCGCAAGATGACCGAAAAAAAATCAACGGCCCGCTTAAAGGCTAGGATCGATCAAATGATGCCACCGGCTTGCCCGCGACCCACTGCGCGGGTGCCCCGGACTCACGCTGGCAGCTACGATCCGCGGGCCCAATTCTCCCCTCCCACCCGATTGCCCTGCCGCTGCCAAAGGCAGTGGCAGGGCAATCGGGGTTTGAAAACAGGAATGGCGGGCGCCTTGGGTAGCTGCCAGCGTCACAGACCACCGGGCAAGCCGGTGGCATGTTATGTTCGACATTGCGGAACCCCGTCCTAGCCTTTGAGCGGGCGATCGAAAAAAATCCGGGGCGGCCCCCTTGCATCTTATGACGAAGGTAGTACAATCCACTCTACTACGAATGTCATACGAAGGAGCGATCGTGGCCCGAAATCAACGCATGCGGCTTTCGGCCGCGGAACTGGAAATCATGGCGATGCTCTGGGACTGCGGCCCGCTGTCGCTGGCCGGTGCCCATCAGCGTTTCGCCGCCTACGGGCGGGCGATCGGTTACACGACGGTCCAGACGCGCCTCAATCGGCTGGTTGACAAACGCGTGGTCCACCGCAGCAAAGACCGGCCGTGCGTCTACCGGGCGACTGCCGCCCCGGAACAGATTGGCGCTGGGCACCTGGACTTGCTGCTGGAAAGAGTCAGTCGCGGCAACGTGGTACCTTTGGTGGCCCACCTGGTTTCGGGCCGATCGTTGAGTGCCACAGAACTGAAGGAACTGAAAGCCCTGATCGCCGCGGCCGAACGCAGGGCGGATGAGGCTTCACCAAATCAAAAAGCGGTTGGTCAACGTTCGACGTGAGAACCTGCCATGCTGGAATGGCTCGACACCCTGTTCCCCCGCCTTTTTCTGGCCACCATCGGCCTGTCGATCGCCACAGTCGCGGTGCGAGGGTTGGTTTGGTTTTTCCGGTCCGCACCGCCCGGATGGCAACGCACGGCCTGGTTTGTCGTGTTGGTCCAGGGACTGATGATCGTGCGGCTGCCGGTTTCCATTCCTTGGTATGAGCCTCCGCCCGCCGCGCCGCACGATGACATTGCGATTGCGAAGGACGACACGTCGCAAACTCCGCAGGGTACGACTGTCCAGACTGGGGCGGCCCCAGCGTCGCTGGAAACAGATGGGACCGTAGTGCCGGTGAGCAGGTCGCCAAAACCCGGTGGTCTCTGGCCGTGGCGTCGTTGGGCGGTGTTAGCATGGCTCGTGGGATGCATTTCCCTGCCGCTCGCCTGGCTATGGACCTACGTGCGATTCGTGCGCCGCATTCCCGCCGGACAACATGCCGACGAGGATTGGTTGCGCGAGTGGCGCGAGCTGCTCGTTCAATGTGGCGTTCGCCGATCGATTCCGCTGGTTGTGACCGCGTCGGCCGGTCCCGCGCTGTGCCTTCTTCCCTCCGGATATCGCGTGCTCGTGCCCCAACGCGCCTGGCGAGAATTCAGTTCCAAGCAGCGGCTGACCATTCTGCGGCACGAGTTGGCGCACTACAAGCGGAACGACGTTTTCAAGTCGCTGGCGGCACGCCTGATGGCCTTGGCGCATTGGTTCAATCCGTGCGCCTGGTGGGTCGTGCGCAGGTTCGAGCTCTGCGCCGAATGGTCCTGTGATCAGGCGGCGACTGCCGGCGACGACCAGTCGGTCACGATGTATGCCAAAGCGCTCCTTTGGTTGGGCGAGGCCGGGGCCGGCGCCGCCCCCTACCGCCCGGCCGCGCAGGGAAGCGAGCTTTCGTCACGGATTCAGCAATTGTTGCTCCCCAAATTCGAAAAGGGTTCTCCGATGAAGATATTTGTTTTCGTCGCCGTAGTGTCGTTGTTGACCGTCAGCGCGTTGTTGCGATTCAGTCTGGTTGCACGGTCAGCGCAAAAGGAGTCGGGTAAAGCGGGCGAGGCGTCCGCCCCAGCGGTTCCGGCGCCGGCGGAGGACCGTATTGCCACCGGCGATCTGCTCAAGATTCAGGTGCTCAATACGTTGCCGGGGCACCCGATTGAAGGCGTTTACAAAGTGGAAGCCAGCGGCAAGGTCGCGTTGGGGCCAAAGTACAAGCGCGTCGTCGTCGTCGGGGTCACACTCGAAGAAGCCGAGGAGATTACTACCGAGTATTTGCGAACGATTCTCGAGGATCCCGTGGTTTCGGTCACGCGGGCGGTGCTCAAGACCGAACGACTCGACGTTGTTGCACGGGCACCGCAAGAGGAGTCCGATGAAGCGGGCGAGGCACCTGCCCCAGCGGATCCGGCGCCGGCGGAGGACCGTATTGCCGCCGGCGATCTGCTCAAGATTCAGGTGCTCGGTACGTTGCCTGACCAGCCGATCGACGGTGTTTACAAAGTGGAAGCGAGCGGCAATGTCAAGTTGGGGCCGACGTACAAGCGCGTCGTCGTCGTCGGGGCCACGCTCGAAGAAGCTGAGGGAATTACCACCGAGTACTTGCGAACGAATCTCCGGGATCCCGTGGTTTCGGTCACGCGGGCGGTGCTCAAGACCGAACGACTCGACGAGTAAGCGTTCACGGTGATTTTCACCGCCCGCGATCGTCGTGAATCGCCGGAGCGATCAGGGACGTAAGCTTCGTGAGCTTGTCGAACTGCCGCTGGTTCTTTTCGCGCGCTTCGGCGTATTCCGAGGCAAAGCAACCGCCCGTCAGCGAGAAGAGAGCGCCGGTTAGCGCGCACACGACGGTCAGTTGGGTTTGACCGAATTCCAACGTCAAGGGTCCCAGATCCGCGCTCGCAATGGCGCCGACGAGAGTTCCACCCACGGTAATCACGACGATCGCAGGCCACTTCGTAAACGCAGTCACTTGAACCCTCCCCTTGATCGAACGACAAGCACACTCAGGGGCTATCCGAAAACCCGCGCAGCGTCGCCTTTCGCTCCGCGAAAGGGCGTTCTTTCGCGGAGCGAAAGGCGGCACATTTCCAACCCGAACGAGTTTCGGATCGCCTCTCAAAGGTAGGGTGTATTTTCCGCACCGACCATGCCCGGATTTCGAGAAAAAACCGGCGACCCACAACCCGGATTCGACTGTCCGAGTCGTAACGGAGGAGACGGTTACGCCGGTCAACCCTCCACGAAGTGGTTGCAGCGCCTCTGGCCACACCAGGGATTCGGGCGATATATTGAAATCCCACCGATCAACATGCTGGGACAGAATTCGCACGGGCTGGTTTGCCTTTTTCTTGGCTTCGCCATCGGTCGCATGTTTTGACAAACCCAGTCGAGGCCAGTTGAATGCAAAACACATCGTACGTCGTCGCAAAGGGCCGAACGCCGCGTCGAGTTTCGCGACGCCGCTTCTTGAAGGAAACGGCCCAAACGACGGTCGGCATGGCGTTGCCCGCCCGCTTGTTCGACGGGCCCTCTTTGGCCTTTGCCGCCGACGAGCCGCTCGACGAGCCACTCGACCTAGCGATCGTCGGGGGCACGTTGATCGACGGCACCGGTGTGGCGCGCCGAGTGGCCGACCTCGGTATACGTGCCGGGCGGATCGTCGCCATGGGAACGCTTGCAAACCGGCCCGCCGAGCGGCGCTTGGAGGCCGTGGGCCGCGTTGTGTCGCCCGGTTTCATCGATATCCACACCCATAGCGATACGACCTTGTTGCGCGACGGCCTTGCGCAGAGCGGCGTCCGGCAAGGGGTCACGACTCACGTCATCGGCAATTGCGGCGATTCGCCGGCGCCGCTCGACCGGCCGCCGGCCGACGACCATCAATCGTTCCGCACGTACGGCGAATTCCTGGCGGCACTGCTTGAACCGGGACTTTCGGTCAACGTCTGCGGATTGGTCGGCCACAACCGGATTCGCCGGACGGTGATGGGTATGGAGCGCCGGCGGCCAAGCGAGAGTGAGTTGGTCCGGATGTGCGATCACGTCGAGGAGGCGATGCGCTCGGGCGCCGTCGGCATGTCGACCGGGCTGGTGACGCCGCCGGGCGCCTATTCGGAGACCGCTGAGATCGTGGAACTGGCGCGTGTCATGGCCCGTCACCGTGGCTTGTACGCCAGTCATATCCGGGGCGAGGCGGGTACGTTGGCCGAGAGCGTCGAGGAGGCGATTGAAATCGGCCGGCGAGCCGGCGTGCCCATCGAAATCTCGCACCACAAGGCCGCGGGCAAACAGAACTGGGGCAAGACGCGGTTGACCTTGCCGATGCTCGAACAGGCGGCGGCGCGCGGGCAGGTCGTTCGTACCGACGCTTACCCGTACCGAGCCGGCAGCGCGGGCTTGACGCAGCTCATTCCCCCGTGGGCGCACGAAGGCGGCACCGACAAGCTGCTCAGCCGGCTGCGCGACTCCGCGACCCGACGCCGCATCGCGCGCGACATGACCGAAGGCGCGGCCGATTGGCCGAACTTCTTCGTGATCGACTGGGACGACATCCAGATCGCCGGCGTCGCCGGCGAGTCGAACCGGCGCTGGGAGGGGCGGCGGATCGGCGAGCTGGCCCGCGCGCGAGGCGTGCCGGGCGTCGAGGCGTGCCTCGACCTGGTCTTGGAGGAGGAAGGGCGCGTGCGGATGGTGAATTTCGTGATGGACGAGGAGGAAATGCGCCGCGTGCTGGCGCACCCGCTCACGATGATCGGCTCCGACGGGTCGGCGATCGCGCCCGACTGGGCCGAGGGCAAACCGCACCCGCGCAGCTACGGCTGCTATCCTCGCGTGTTGGGCCGCTACATCCGGGAAGAAAAGCTCTTCTCACTCGAGACGGCGATCCACAAGATGACGGGCATGCCGGCAGACCAGCTCGGTCTGGCCGAACGCGGGCGATTGAAGATCGGTTACGCCGCCGACGTCGTCGTGTTCGACGCCGACAAGATCGTCGATCGAGCGACGTTCGACGATCCGCACCAATTTCCCGACGGTGTCGAGGCCGTCGTCGTCAACGGCGAGCTCGTGGTACACCAGGGGGAGCACCTCGGCGCGCGGCCTGGTAAGGTGCTCAGGCCGGAGCGGGCATAGCTTCATCGGCGTATCCTCCCCGCTTGCGCCCGCCGAAGGGTGTAGTGTGGGACAAGCTCGCCTTGGGAGGGGCACCCGCACCGCGGGTCTCACGGCCCACCATTGGGACGGGAGGGGTGTAGGGGGGTGTGGG
>DATLQY010001234.1:0-4479 GCA_035534975.1 Pirellulales bacterium | reverse complement strand
GAATCGTCGCCGGTCTCATGCGATCCGTCGTCGAGGTCCTCCTCGAATTCGTCGCGAATCTTGCCCTTGATTCGCACGTGTACCGCGCCGGAATCGTCGTCCAAGCCATCATCGTTGGTCAAGTCGCTGCGTCGCTTCTTACGGTTCTGGTCGGCAAGGCTTACGCGCGTGAGCGAGATGCCGAATCGCTTCGCCGGCGCCGCCAACAGCCAACTCGCGACGTGCAACAGCAGGTAGTCGGTCGAGAGCAGCCACCCTCCCAGGATGAGACTCATGACAAGGATGTACGCGCCGGCGGTGGCGACGTGCAACTCCAAAAGCCCGCGTCCCGCCGCGCCTAGGTAGCCGCCGGAACCGATCACCGGGCCCGGCGACAACCCGGGCAGTGCCATCGTGGCCAGCACGGTCAACCCCACCAGCGACACTCCCCAGCCGATCGCCCGCAACCAGGGTTCACGGATCGCCTGCCGGCGCAAGAGTGCCGCGTCGAGCAGGGCGAGCGAGAACACGAGATAGTAGGCCCCCAAGCCAAGCGCCTGGAACAATCCGTGTGCGGTCCACGCGCCGAGCCACCCGCAGGCATTGTTTACCGCGGTTCGCGGAGGCTGGACCAGATCGCCCGGCGGATCGGCCGGATCGAAGGTAAACAGGGCGACTGCCAGAAAGACCGTCAGCGCCAACAGGACCAGCGCGGCCAGGTCGGCCTTGAGATTTCGTGCTTCGGGCATGGGTGTAAGCGTCTTGCCAAGAGACTGGCTGCCACCCTGGAGGGCGACAAGGCCGTGTTCCCAGGGCCTGTCCTTGCCCGACATGAATCCGTTTTGGCATTTCTCTCTCTCGGCGAACCGCCCGCCCCGCGGTTACTTTCGTGGGCTGAGGCCATCCCGTTTACCCGATCATCCAAGGCGTCGTTTTCCATCAAAGCCTGGCGCCCTTGGCCGGCGCGGACAGGGCCGGGACGGGCGGCTGGTGGCGCCGGTCGTGGCGGTTGTGCCGCCTCGTGGGCAGGTAGTGGCAAACCGCGTGGAAAGGATTAGAATAGGGGGGCTGAAAACGTCCCAAGATAAAGCGGCGACGAGGCACCCGCGTAACGGGTCGTGCCGAATTCCAAAACTTGCTCGGTCGGTCCGAGTGGCGAAGATGCGGGCGCGGAGGGAGAACTCCCCTGGTGAAACGAAGCTTTCAGATTTGCGGTTGCACCGTCGTGATGCTGGCGCTTTTGCGCATCACCCTTGGCTGGCACTTCCTCTATCAGGGCCTGGCCAAACTCGAGGATTCAAGCTTCTCTTCGGCCGGGTTCCTGAGCCAGAGCAAAGGTCCGCTGGCCGACTACTTCCGTAGACTCGTGCCAGATTCCATGGGCCGCGAGCGGCTGAAGCCGGAAAACCAGTCGCGATGGATTGCCCAGATCGACGAGTCCCTGAAGCAGTTCACCGATCATTACAAACCGAGCGAGGAACAGCTTACCAGTGCACAGCGGTTCGCGGCCGCCTCCAAGACTCAGATTGAGGACTTCTTCGCCGAAAACCGTGGTGACATCGCGAACCACCTGCACTTGCTCGATCGTCTCGAAGCCGCCAAGCAGTCGAAGCCGTTCCCACCGAAGCCCGCCGAAGACCCGGCGGTCGACGACCGGATGGCCGACGACCGGGTGGTCGTGGCGCCGTCGGTGCCGTCCCAGCAGAAGTGGATCTCGGACAAGCAAACCGAACTTCAAGGTAACGCAAAGCGCTGGTTGGGCGACCTCAACCGCATCGACAACGACTTTCGACGACAGCTCGACGGCCTGCTCGAAGCCGACCAACGGGCACGCGGCCGGCCCGAGAAACCTGCCACGGAGATCGAGCAGATCGACCGGCTCGTGAGCTACGGCGTCACGGCCATCGGGGCTTGCTTGTTGGCAGGTTTGTTCACGCGATTCTCCTGCTTGGCGGGCGGGCTGTTCCTGCTTTCGATCGTGCTGGCCCAGCCCGACTGGCCCGGACTGTATCCACCGCCGCACCCGGCGGTTGGTCGTTCGTTGTTCGTCAACAAGGAATTCGTGGAAATGATGGCCCTGTTCGCCTTGGGCACCACGCACGTGGGTCGCTGGGGCGGTCTGGATTTTCTGGTTCATTACTGGTTCGTGCGGCCGCTGTTCGGCCGGAGGGATGTGTCATGAAGAACCTGGACGTGGAGGAAAGGGTCGCTCGCAAGGCCAACTTTCAGAGGTCGGTCCTCAGCCGCCGAGAGTTCCTGGGTGGGAGCCTGGCCGCGGGGGCCATTTCGGCGGGCGGCCTTGGGGCGTTTTATTACGGCTATCAGAAGGTCAACGACCCGCTCCGTGTTGGCGTGATCGGGACGGGGGACGAAGGGAGCGTGCTGATTGGCGCCCACACCCCCGAGTACCTCAACGTCGTCGCCGTCGCGGACATTCGTCCCTACAACATCCATCGCGCTTTCCATGGCGACCCCGCGGCCCGCGGTCCTCGGCCCGGCCTGATGGCGAAATACGACTGGAAGACCGAGGATGAGGCGCGGCGGCACGTCAAGGTTTACACCGGCGATTACCATGAGCTGTTCGACCATCCCGGCCTCGAGGCGGTAATCATCGCCCTGCCGCTGCACCTGCACGACGTCGTGGCGATCGAGGCGATGCAGAAGGGCAAGCACGTCCTTACCGAAAAACTGATGGGCTACAGCGTGGCGCGCGCCAAGACGATGGCTCGCTGGGCCAGCAAGCTGCAAAAGCACCTGGCGACCGGCCACCAGCGGCACTACAGCATCTTGTACGACAACGCGGTCGACATGATCAAGCGCGGGCTTTTGGGCGACGTGCATTCGATTCGCGCCCAATGGCACCGGACCGAGGACAGTTGGTATCAAAAGCTGCCCGACGAAAGCCTGGAAAAAGAGCTGGCTTCGTTCCAGAAAAAGCTCGACGATGCGATTGCCGCCAAGGACAACGCGCGGATCGAGGCGGTGCGCGCGAAGGTCGAAGACTTCACGATCCGGCTTCTCGACAAGGACGTCGACGCCGCGAAGTACGACTACCAGCCACACACGCTCACCCAAGGGGAGACGAAGTTCGAGTGCTCGCCGCTGGCGGAGCTCATTCGCTGGCGGCTCTGGAACCGCACCGGCGGCGGCCTGATGGCCGAACTGGGGAGCCACCAGCTCGATGCGTCGGGCATCTTCTGCACGGCCGTCCGCAATGACGACCAGAAGGCGCTGCCGCTGACCGTTTCGGCCGTGGGCGGCCGGCTCCTCTACCCGCTCGACCGCGAGTGCGACGACCACGTTTACTGTATCTACGAATACCCCGGCCCGAAATATGCCGACGATCCGAACAAGAAGATCGTCGTCACCTATTCGTCGATCAACGGCAACGGTTTCGGCGGCTACGGCGAGGTGGTGATGGGGACCAAGGACACGTTGATTCTCGATCGCGAGCAAGAGGGCCTGCTCGACAAGGGTGAAACGAGCATCAAGGTGGCCAAGGGAAAGGCGGACGCGCCGGTACTGAGCACCAGCGAGAGTGGGGCCGCCGCCACCGCCGCCGCCACGGCAAACGCGCTTGCGTCCGGCCCCGTGAGCCGGGGCTACACTGAGGAGATGGAGCACTTCGCCTGGTGCGTGCGGAACTTCGATTTCGAGCACAACAAGCCGAAGTGCCATCCCAAAGTGGCCTTGGCGGATGCCGTGATTGCGCTGACCACGAATATCGCCATCGCCAAGCACGAGCGGATCGAATTCAAGAAGGAGTGGTTCGAAATCGACAGCGATGAAACACCCGACGGCGAGAAGCCGGCGGCGATGTCGTAGGCTCGACACCTTTCCAACCAACCAACCAACCAGCAAACCGAGCGAGTGGAAAGAAACACCATGGACGATCCTGATCGCTTCATCGACGGGATCTTCAATTACTGCGACCGATGGTGCGAACGCTGTCGCTTTACGGCCCGCTGCCGAGTCTACGAGATGAGCGAGGCACGGTCTCCGAACGAGGTTTCACGCTACCCGGAAAACCCGGCATTCTGGCCGGCCATGGCCCGCCTGTTCGAGCAAACGAGCCACGCGCTCCGCGAAACGGCCGCCGAGCGCGGCATTGATCTGGACGAGATCGACCTCGAGGCGGCCGCGAAGACGGACGAGGGTATCGAATTGCGTCTGCAAAAGGATCCCCTCACCCGCGCCGCCGAGGTCTACGCCTGGAAAGTGCATGCCTGGCTCAAACAGCATGAATCGATGTTCGAGCAATCTCGGGACGATCTCGACGAAAGGCCGCGGTCCGGCTTGTCGGGCGACGATCCGCTCATCGAAGCGCTGAGCGCCAACGACGCCCTCGACGTGGTTGGCTGGTTCCATTTTCAGATCGTGGTGAAGCTCCGTCGCGCCGGCTCGCGGGATCGCGAAGACGGGATGGAATTCGAGGGCGGCGGGGAATTCGACGGCGATGGGGAGTTCGATGGCGATGGGGAGTTCGATGGCGATGGGGAA
>DATLQY010001233.1:0-3300 GCA_035534975.1 Pirellulales bacterium | reverse complement strand
ACGGCGGAAGGGCCTTCCTCCTCGCCCACCGCCAAAACGACGCCTGCGCCCGGCAGCGTCGCCGCGGCCAACGACAACAGCGCCAGCCAACACCACCAAGGAGTATGCCGATGACATCCTTGTCTCAGTCGCATGATTCTCTCCATTCGCTTCGAAGTGACTTCCACCGGCCGCACGCCGGGGAATGAATCCAACGGCACAAGCCGGCGCTTGAGCTCCAGCACGCCGAGCAAGCTCCGGGCATATCGCGTGCCGTCGCAGCCCAACTCGGCCAACACTTCCTCGTCGCAGCATCGCTCGCTTTCACGACACACCTGGCGGCCGGCCCACCAGACCAGCGGGTGAAACCACCATGTCGCCTGCGCCAGCGTTTGTAGTAGACCGAGCCATAGGTCTCCGCGCCGCACGTGGATCAATTCGTGTACCACGATCGGCTCCAAGTCGATCGGCGCCTTACCGCGCAACAGTTCCTCGGGGACCAGCACCGTGGGATGGAAAAGGCCGATGACCGCCGGCCCAAGGCCATTCTTGGTGATGAGCAGCAGGACCCGCCGCCGCAGACCGAGCCGCCGTGACCAAATCCGCACCAACTCGTCCAACGATTTGCCCCCCTCGCGCGAGGAACCCCGTATACTTAGCAGGCACGCTCGCCAGCGGCCAGCGGCCAAACCGAGCGTCGACACAGCACCCAAGGACCAGCCGACGAACAGAATCATACCGATCGACGGAAGCCGGCGGCCGACTTTGATCGTTTCGTTGGTCGCGGGATCGATGGGCGTTGGAAGCAGTACATTGAACTCCACATCAAGCGCCGGCCGCGGCGCCGGTTTGGCGACTTGCGTGCTTTCAATCTGGCCAGGACCTGCGACCATGTGAGCGCCGGCCGTCAGTCGCCGTTCACTGATGGTCGTCGCCCGTGCCCAACTGAACACGCTGCTGGGGCTACTCCAAAGCGGCGGCGTCAGGCACTTGATCAGCACGACCAGCCAAAGAGCACAAGCCAGGTGCGGCCGGTCGCCGGCAAACCATCGGTTGGCCAATGCGACGACGACGATCAAGGCCGTCACTTGCCATACCTGGGCGCCGGCCATCCGGGCGAGGTCGTTTCCGTCCATCTAAATGCGATCCTCCTTGGAGCAGACTACTTTTTTTTGGCTTCCGCCTTCTCGATCAACCGCCGCAGCGCCGCGAGCTCGTCGTACGTGATGCCACGGTCCTCGATCACGTGCCGCATCAACGGCAGCGTTTCGCCGCCAAACAGACGATCGACGAAGTCGTCGATCGTTTCGCGGATCACGGTGGTCGGCTTCACTCTCGGGGAGTAGATGCGTGTGCGTCCTTGTAGCTTGGCGCGCACGTAGCCCTTGGTTTCGAGCCTGCGGAGGTAGGTCTGCACGGTCGTGAAGTCGATCGGAGGATCGGCAGGCAGCGACTCATGCACCTGGCGGACCGTCGCCTGGCCCAGCTCCCACAGCGCGCGAGCGACGGTCAACTCACCCTTCGAAAGTGCCGGCCTGGCGGGCATCGCGGTCCCTCAAGGACAAATGTACGTCGGCGAGTCTACACGTACACTCGTACTTGAGTCAAGACCGGTCGTGTTCCAAGAACCGCAGCGGCGGCGGCGCGAAGATGAAAGCCGGACTAAGGCTCGAATTATAAGCGCCGGCACTGTAATGCGCCAGGAAATCCCCGACCTCCACGCGCGGAAACTCCCCCTCGAAGAGAACGTCGTCCTCCCGGCACGACGAGCCATGGATGACACTGGGCCGCGGTCCGGCCGTCCGCGGCAATAGCTCAGGCGTGAGCGCCCGGACGATGGCAGGCCGGTCGCGCATCACCGGCACCATCGTCGTGCTTCCATTCGACGTGATGGTTTGCGTGCCCGCGCAGGTCCGCACGTTAGCCACCCTCGAGATGAAGACGATGCCGTCATTGGCCAGGTAGCGTCCCGGCTCCAGGATCAACGTAGGTTTCTTTCCGCTCGGAAACGACTCCTTCAGCACGCCGGCAATGGCCTTGATGTATTCGTCGATCGGCCGAGGGCTCCAATCCGCGCGGCCGGCGGGCCGGGACATGTGCGCCGGAAAGCCACCCCCCACATCGATGTAACGAAGGCTCGTCCGGTAGCCGGGCACGGATTGCCGCAGCAGGCCCGCCAACCGCCGGAGCCCTTCCCGGTACCAATCGGGATCATCGATTTCGCCGCTGAGGTGCATGTGCAGGCCCGCCAGACGTAGATTTCGCGACTCGTGAATGATCGCAATCGCTTGTTCGGCCTCGCCGCGATCGATGGAAAAGCCGAAGCGGCTGGGCGGCAAACCATCGATCGCCGAGCTGACGCGAATCCCGATCGGGCATGGGCACGACGCGCGCGCCGCGATGCTTGCCACGCGAGCCAGTTCTTCACCGTCGTTTACATTGACCAGAGCCCCGTCGCGCAAGGCGGCCCGTAACTGGGCGTCCGTTTTCCAGGGCCCGTTGAAGACGATGTTCTCTCCGGCGTAACCCAGCCGGCGAGCCATTCGATACTCTCGTCCGGAAACGACTTCCGCCCACGCGCCGAGGCCCTGCAGAATCTTGCTCTTCGCCACCTGGTAGTTGGTCTTGAATGAATAAGCGATGGCGTGCTTGGGCCAGTGCGCCGTCAGCGACCGTCGCATGGCAAGGAACCGGTCCCTCAGAATCCGCGCCTCGCCTACGAAAAGGGGTGTCGGGTATTTTCGGAGGATCTTGGCGAGCGAACTTCGTTTCCCGCCCAAATCAGGCCCGCCCAAATCCTGCGCGAGCGGGCAACCCACCGTCCCACGCTTCATTCGTTGCGCGCGTGCCCGGCTCATAATGCGTGAGGGGTCTGGGGTAAGGGGTGAGGAGGCCAGGCGCTATCGTCGTAATCCCGCAGACGGAATCGCTCGAATTCGTCCGCGCCAGGTATAACCATGGGAAGGTATAATCCGTAAAAAAAAGCGCTCGATTCCGGCCAAAGCGCACGCTGGCGATACACTTTGGCACACCTCGCCCGGCAAACCCCCTTACCAGAATATCCACCGTTATGGGGAGTGCGTCGGAGCCGTTTGGCGTCGCTTCCGATCGCGTAAATGCGCCATATGGCGCATCAGTTTACGGCACCGCTTCCGAGCCTTCGTTGCTATCCGATATTATTCATGGTCCTACACTAACCCGCGGCGCAAGCAAGGCCCAGCGTTGGACATAATGTCAGCGGCCTTTGGACGATCAGAGGGGCCAATTGGCCCCTCTGAACTTGCCTTACTGGTAATGACTTGCGCGGGGTCGCCCCCGCTG
>DATLQY010001232.1:0-7549 GCA_035534975.1 Pirellulales bacterium | reverse complement strand
ACATCGTGACGCCGGCATAGCGCATCGGCTCGGGCTTGTCGGCGTACCAGACGCTCGTCAAGAGTCCCAACGCCGATGGGCCCGTGGCGGCCACCAATCGTCCAACGTTGTAGCAAAACGATGTCCCCGTGCTTCGCAAGCGCGTCGGGAACAATTCGGGAAAGTAGATCGCATAACCGCCAAACAACGAAAGCTGGCAGAAACCCATCAGGGGCATCATCCAGAACACGTCGCCGATCGTCTGAAAGTTCCAGAACACATAGGCCGTGCTCGACGCGGCCAGCACGAACGAAATGGCGAACGCGGGCCGCCGGCCGATCAGGTGCGTAACGCGACTGAATGCGTAGATTCCGAAGAACGCGCCGATGTTGAGCATCATCGACGTGAGGGATGCCCAGAACGTGAGCCTCCCGCCGATTTCCTTGGTGCGTTTTTCGATCCGCTCGGCGTCCACGGCCAGTCGCTCGTCGGCGCCTTGAGCGCCGTCGGCGGGGGCGGCAAGGTAGGCGGCACGCCGGCTTCGTTCGTCGGGCGATTGAGGAGGCAGTTTTTTGGCCGGGTCCGGATCGCCCCGGTCGAGCTCCGCCAGCACGGCCTCGGCCGTGATGGACTGGCCCGCCTTGTGCAACTTGACGGCTGCACCGTAAATCCGTTCGGCGTCTTTCGTGCCCGCCTCGGCGCTGAGCAGGTTGCTGGGCTGAATTCTCTTGGCATAATCGTCCAGTGATTCCGGTTTTGCAATCACGATCTTCACGAATTCCTGGTCCGCCGCGGCGTCGCCCCGGTCGCGGGCCTCCTGCTCGAACGTCTTGCGGAACACCAACCGGTTCAAGTCGGGGCTGAAGAAGCCGATACCCCACAGGCCGACCACGCCCGAGAACGCCAACGCCAGCCCCAATAAGGCGTGCTTCCGCCAGCGCGGGTCGCCGAACAACTCACCATAAGACCCTAAGCGTTGCGCGACGACGTCGCCGGCCACCGCCTGCCAGCGCTCGGGTTCCTTGAGCCGGCGGCGGATGAGCACCGCCAAGAGCGCAGGCACCGTGCCCACGACGAACATCACCCGCCACGAGCTGTGGATGACACCACTCTCTTGCAGGCGCCCCAGACCAAGGCTGATCAAAGCCGCGCTCACGTTGCCCACGGCCGACAGGGCCTGCAACAAACCGAGGGCGAACGGTCTGGCGCGTTCGGGCATCACTTCGGCGACCAGGGCCACGCCGACGGCGAACTCTCCTCCCACGCCCAAACCTGTCAGAAAACGGTACAACGCGAAGTCGTAAACGGTCACGGACAGCGCGCTCAACCCCGTGAACAGGGAGTAAATCAGGATCGTCCAAAGCATTGTCTTGGCGCGGCCGATGCGGTCGCCCAACACGCCGAAGGCGATCCCGCCCGTTGCCCATCCAATCAAGAAGACCGACGTCGTGTAACCCCCGTAACGGTCGATCATCGGATCGGAAGGAGGAAGGCCGAGCAGCTCCTGGCACGCCGGACGCCGCGCCAGCGTAAACAACTGCTGGTCCATCGTGTCGAACAGCCAACCCAGCGCGGCGACGACGAACACGAACCAGTGATAGCGGGTCAATTCGCGGTACCAGGGCTGTTCGGCGGTGCTCATGGGGCGAGCTTTTCCTGAGAAGTTACGTCATTACCGATCAATGGCCGTCGATGCGTGGAAATTGACCAGATGCGCCCACGACAGTCAAGGCGCCGAGGGCCGCGGATGCTTCACGCAAAGGCGCAGAGGCGCCCAAGGGAGCCGACGTCGCAAGGGCCGGATACCAGCGACTACGTTTCACGCTGAACCATTGCAGGTTCTCGAACGTTTCGGCAAAGCCGGATTCTTGGTCCGCCCAGTGTTGCGGGTAGGCGTCTCGAATGTTGGTAGAAAATGTCTCGGGGATTTTTCACACGGCGGTTACGCCGTCCGCCCTGAAAGGGCGCGCTGAAACAGCCAGGGGCAACGCCCCTGGTTCGCAGAACGAAAACCTGTCGTATGCCCCACCGGGGCGCGCTGAGCGGTTTGCCGCCGCGACGCTCAGCGCGCCCCGTTGGGGCTTTACGAGGTTTGGCGCGCGTCCGTGTACCAGGGGCGTTGCCCCTGGCTATTACAGCGCCGCACCTTCGGTGCTATATCCGGCAATCCGGATGCTATCGCTGCATAAATCACCAACAAATAAGACGCCTACCCCAGCGCTGCATCGCCGGCGGGGCCGATGGCCCGTTATTTTTGTTGCGTCGCCTTGCCCTTGCCGAGGCCCGTTTTCGCTTCGCCGGCCTTCAATGCCCGATCAAGCTTGTCGATCGTCGGTACGCTGGCGGAGTGTTTGCCTTGTTCGATGCGATTCAGCGTTTCGGGCCGCACGCCGGCGCGGCGGGCCAACTCGGCTTGTGACCAACCCAACGCGCGGCGCGAACGGATCAAGTCGCGTGTCAACAGGGCTCGCATCGTCTCCAACGCCGGATAGTTTCCGCGCTCGTTGGCCGGCGGCAATTCGGGCTCGGGCGGCTCCCCAAGCAGGCGTGCCAACTCGGCCTCGGGCAGAATCACAAACCGCTCGCCCCCAAGGGTCACAGTTTGAATGGTGGAAGGTTCGATCATCATTGCTCCCGCGCCTGGGGCGTCAGTTCGATCGTGTCCATCCCATCAATATGGGCCCACCTTGACGCGTGTGTCAAGGCGTTGGCGCGTGGCACACATTTGGGCTTGAGCGGTACTCGTTTGCCTGACGAGGCGACCATCGGTTAGAATGTCAGGAACCGCCGTTGATTTCCGCGCCTTGAAAGCCGACCCCTCCTTCCCGCGTTGCGATGATGCCGCGAGTCAGCCTGCTCGTTCTGCTGTTGTCATTCGCCGGCCCGGCGTCGAGCGGGGAGAAGGCCGACTATTTGCGCGATGTCAAACCGGTCCTTGCCCGCCGCTGTTATGCCTGCCACGCCGCGCTCAAGCAGCGCTCGGGACTGCGGCTCGACACGGCGGCAGCGATCAGGCGCGGCGGCGACGGCGGGCCCGCGGTCGAACCGGGAAAAAGCGCCGAAAGCCTGCTGATCGCCGCGGTGACGGGTGCCGAGGGCGTCACGCGCATGCCTCCCGAGGAAGAAGGGGAGCCGCTCAAGCCGGAGGAGATTGCCGCCTTGAAGTCGTGGATCGACCAGGGAGCGGAGGGGCCGGCCGACGAGGCACCTCAGGCCGACCCTAAAACTCATTGGGCCTTTCAGCGTATCAAGCGACCGGTCGTGCCGATTGCCGCCGGTGCCGCCGCGGTGCGTAATCCAATCGATGCGTTCGTCGCGCGGGCGCACGATCAGCACGAGGTCGTCGCCGCCGCGGCGGCCGCGAAGAGCGCGCTCTTGCGACGCGTCTATTTCGACCTGATCGGGTTGCCGCCGACCCGCGAAGAGTTGCATGCGCACCTGGCCGACGGTTCCGCGGATGCCTACGAACAGGTCGTCGATCGGCTTTTGCGGAGTCCGCGCTACGGCGAGCGCTGGGGACGGCACTGGATGGATATCTGGCGGTACAGCGATTGGTACGGCCGGCGGTACGTGCCCGATGTCTGGAACAGCGCCCCGCAGATCTGGCGCTGGCGCGACTGGATCGTGCGCTCGCTGAACGCCGATCACGGCTATGACCGCATGTTGCGAGAAATGCTCGCCGCCGACGAAATCTGCCCGGACGACGACGAGGCGGCGGTCGCCACCGGGTACCTGGTACGCAACTGGTACGCACTCAACCCGAACGACTGGATGCGCAGCACGGTCGAGCACACGGGAAAAGCCTTTCTCGGGCTGACGTTCAACTGCGCCCACTGCCACGACCACAAGTACGATCCCATCACGCAGGACGACTACTTCCGCCTTCGAGCGTCGTTTGAGCCGATCAGCATCCGCCAGGACCGCGTCGCTGGCGAAGCCGATCCGGGTCCGTTTCAAGAATACAGTTACAGCGTGCTGCGCAAGATTCAGCGGCTCGGCGCGGTGCGAATTTTCGACAAGAACCCAGAGGCCCCCACCTGGTTCTACACGGGAGGGGACGAACGGAACCGGGTGACGGAGCGGGGTTCGATCGCACCGGGCGTGCCCGCCTTCCTGACGGCGTCTTCGCCGAAGATCGAGCCGGTCCGACTGCCCGCCCGTGCGTCGTATCCGGGGTTGCGCCCGGCCATCCAGCATACGGTGCTGGCTGAGGCGCGTGCCGCCGTCGCCGTCGCTGAAACCGAGTTCACGGCCGCCAAGAATGCCGAAAGCGGCGTGCCGCCGGACCTGCGAGAGAGGCTCGCGCAGGCCGAAGCCGCGGTTGCCACCGCGACGCGAGAGGCGGAACTTGCGGGCAAGCCCGGCGCGCTTTCGGGCCGCCAATCGCTGCTTCTTGACGCGACGGAGGGAAGGCGCCTCGTGCAGAACAGCCTGACGCAACTCAAGATGCTCGAAGACGGAGCGACTTTCGAGTTTCGACTCTTGATCCTGAGCGACGCGCACGTCAACTTCCAGTTCGCAAAAGACGTCGTGAAGGGGCTCACGGCCGGAGTCGTGGCATTCGAGAAGGGCCGCATCGTCTCGTACCAGCCGGGCTCGACCACGGAGTTTCACGCCGGGCAGTACGACTTCGCCGCCGGACAGGTGCGGTTCAAAGTCAAACTCGTGCTGCAAACCAAAGCCGACCGCTGCCTGCTCACGGTCCGGTCGCTTACGGATGACCGATTGCTCGTGGACGGCGTCGCGGTGGCGCTGAACGGCTGGAACCCCGTGGGGGATGCGACCAAGGCGATCACGTTCGACGCGCGGCCCGGCAGTGTCGCCGTGATCGACGACGTGATCCTGACGGCACCCATGGCCGCGGACGCCAACGGCGGTTCGCCCCCCGCGCGGCTGGCGGCCTTCGACTTCGAAGCACCCGCGTATACCGCCGGGCAGGACGTGACCGGTGTCGAGGGCTGGACGGTCTCGGCGTTCAGCGCCGCCCCGGCGACCTCGGTGGTCTCCGCCAGTGCCGCGAATGCGTCGCTGTGGGAGCTGTCGCAAAAGCTTCACGCCGCGCGCCGCGCCGCCCGGATCCTCAAGCTGCCGCTTCTGGCGGCCGAAGTCAGGGCGGTCTGGACGCGAATTGAATTGGCCGGCGTCGAGGCGCGGATCGCCGCGGATCGCGCGAAGTACGGCGAGACCCCCGGCGCCGACATCGCCGCGCTGGTTCGCGCGGCGAGCCGCCTCGAACGGGAAGCCGCGTTGAAAAAGGCCGAGGCGGAGGTCTTGACGCAGGAACATGGTCTCGCCGGCGCCCTGGCGAAGCCGGCCACGGACGCGAATCGCGGCAAGGAAGTCGAAGACGCGAATGGTCGATTGGCGGTGGCCCGGGCCGCGCACGAGGCGGCGCGAGCGGCGCTGGCCGATGAATCGCTGGCCGAGAAATTCACGGCGTTCAGCCCAGTGTATCCCAGGACGAGCACGGGGCGAAGGCGGGCCCTGGCGGAATGGATCACCAGCCACGACAACCCATTGACGGCGCGCGTGGCCGTCAACCATATCTGGGGGCGCCATTTCCACGCGCCGCTCGTCGCCAGCGTGTACGACTTCGGCCGCGCCGGAAGCCCGCCCACGAATCCCGAATTGCTCGACTGGCTCGCCGCCGAGCTCATGGAGTCGGGCTGGAGCATGAAGCACCTGCACCGGCTGATCGTGACCAGTGCCGCCTATCGCCGCGCCTCGTGGATGGAAAACGCCTCTCGAAACGACACCCGGGATCCCGAGAACAAATTACTTTGGCGCATGAACACGGGCCGCATGGAATCGGAGGTGGTCCGCGACAGCCTGCTGTTTTGCGCCGAACGGCTGGATTTGCGTATGGGGGGCCAGGAGCTGGAAAACAGCGACGCGCTCACGACGTTCCGCCGCAGCGTGTATTACAGTGTCTATCCCGAACAAGGGGGCAAGAGCGCGCTGGGCGAGCTGTTCGACGCCCCCGATGCGCTCGACTGTTACCGCCGCACGAGCAGTATCGTCCCCCAGCAGGCGCTGGCGCTGACCAATAGCGATCTGGTACACAAGATGAGCGCGGCCATCGTAAGCGATTGGGAGACCGCGCCGAAGGTCGAGCCGCCCGGCGGAGAGCAGGCGAGCGTTGAGGAATACCAGTTGCGGCAGTTCATCACCGTGGTTTTCGAACGGATCCTGGCACGCGAGCCGACCGATAGGGAGCGGCGGCTCTGTGAGGAAACTTATCGGAAACAATGCGAGCTGCTGGCGCGGGATAATGCCGCGGATGCGGCCACACGCGCCAGAGAGAGCATCGTGCGGGCACTCCTCAATCACAACGACTTCATCACCATCAGGTAACGCCATGAAGCAACACGATGGTGGGCCGTCGCTCGCCCAAGGCGAGTTTCTTGCCGATATTCACCACTCACCACTCACCACTCACCACTCACCACTCACCACTCACCACTCACCACTTTGCAACGGGCACTCGCGCCGCGCCTTTCTGGCCGACCTCGGCATGGGCTTCACGGGCCTGGCCCTGGGAGCGATGCTGGCCGACGATGGGGTGACGCGCGCCGCCGAGCCTGCCTCCGATGCCGCGCCGGCATTGCAAGGGCCTTTCGCCCAGTCCCCCGCGCCGCATTTTCCGGCGCGCGCCAAGTCGGTGATCTGGATCTTTCTCTCCGGCGGCTACAGCCATGTCGAGACGTTCGATCCCAAGCCCGCGCTGAACCAGTTCGCCGGCATGACGTTCGACAAGACTCCGTTCGAGAACCCGGTCAACTCGCCGCTGCACAGGAAGCGGTTCCGCTCGGTGCTGGCGGAGGAAATCAACGTCCGCGACGTTTATCCGACGATCTATCCGATGCAGGTGGGCTGGCAAAAGCACGGCGAAAGCGGTATCGAGATCACCGACTGGTGGCCGCGTCTTGCCCGCCAGGTTGACGAGTTGTGTTTCGTCCGCAACATGTGGACCACCGACAACGACCACGCCGCCGAGAACCAGATCCACACCGGCCGGCACCGGCTGGACGAAGCGCAGCCCAGCATCGGCGCCTGGGCACACTACGGGTTGGGGACATTCAACGAAAACCTCCCCAAGTTCGCCGTGCTGGGAGGGCCGACGCGGTCCGACACGCGGCAGTCGATCGATTCGCTGTACCTGGGTCCGCAACATGCCGGTGTGCCCCTCGCACTCGATCCGAACAACCCCTTGCCGTTCGCGCAGCGGCAGGGGCGGCAGAGTCTGGAGGAGCAACGGCACGAATACGAGCTGATCAACGGCCTCAACGAGCTCACGGCGGTCGAATATCCGCACGACCAGGATCTACGGGCGCGGATTCGGGCGTACGAGCTGGCGTTCCGGATGCAGGCCGCCGTCCCCGAAGCGGTCGATTCTTCGCGGGAAACTGAAGCCACCATCCGCCTCTACGGTCTCGACAACGACGCCACGAAGGTCGCGGGACAGCGCTTGCTGGCCGCCCGCCGGCTCGTCGAACGGGGGGGCCGTTTCGTGCAGGTGTTCCCCTCGCCTTACGGTTCCTGGGATTCGCACCAAGGCCTCAAAGACAAC
>DATLQY010001231.1:0-4344 GCA_035534975.1 Pirellulales bacterium | reverse complement strand
AAAGCATCCATGTCGATGTGGAGGATCACTATGTCAGCGTCGCCGGGTTTTCGCCGATGTTGACGATGCTGCACGCCTGGATCGGTTCCAACCCCAGGGCGCGGGCACGTTCGAGCAGTTCCTCGCTCTCGCTGCCGGGATTGAGCCAGAGCTCACGGCACCCCTTGGCAGCCACATCGTCGAGCACGGCCAGGCCCAGGTTTGGGGGCAGGTACACGCTGATCCGGTCCAATCGTTCAACGGGCACGTCGGCCAGGCTGCGAAAGACCTTCAACCCCTCGATTTGTCCACCCTTGGGATTGACCGGGTAGACGTCGTAGCCCTGCCGCAAGTGGGCGCGGACGGACTTGTTGCCGAATTTGCTTCGTTCGCCGCTGGCGCCAAGAATGGCCACGGTAGGTTTCGACATGGCTGCCTCACAGGATCGCGCAAGGCCATTTAGTCGTCGTCGCGGCGGCCGTTGAGGCTCTTCGCCTTCTTGCGGCCGGCGTACCATTGCTTCCATGCGTCAACTTCGTAACTGAAGTTCACGCCGTCCGCCAATCGCACCAACGCGTCGAGCACGTCCTCGTTCTGGTGGGGCTCATTGACCACGACGGCGGGCGAGCTGCCGGCACTCAAACCCCCGCCGCTGATGCCGGGCCCGTTGACGAACGTGCCGCCCGTGCCGCCGGTCGGGGGAGCGATCATGCGCTTGTGCCTCGTGATCAGGTGGTCGATCAACGGACGAATCGCGGTGGGGCTATTCATTCGGGCCAGCGCCATCGCGGCCCGGTTGACGATCGGGTTGTCGGCGTCGTTGAGCCGGCCGATGAAGTACTCGACGAACGTCTCCGACGGGTGCTCCTCGAGATGGTCAAGACAGGTGAGCCGGACCTCCGCGTTGACATCCTCAAGGGCCAACCGGCACAGCACCTGCAAGGCGGAGGGCCCGCCGATGCGGCCCAAAGCGTTGACGTACATCTTGCGGTAGTCCTCCACCGGCTCGCGCTTCAACGCGTCGGCCAGGGCGGTCACCGCGTAGGGGTCGTCGATGCCGTCGATCCGCTGGGTCGCCTCCACTTCCTTGCCATTTTCGAGCCAGCCGCGCCATTTCTTGAGCTGACTCTTCCAATCCTTGACCGCCAACTCGACTGTGCGTTTACGTTCGAGGATCGCCTTTTCCTGGGTCGTCCTCCATTTGCCATTGTACCTGACGTACCCTTGCTCCTCTTTTTCCTGCTTCTGCGTTTTCCACTCGCCGGCGACGCGACGGAAACCGAGTGCTCGCCGCGCCTTTTCGTGGTCCGGGTCGAGCTCGATGATCCTTTCCAGGTGCCGCGCGCGCAGCGTAGTCAGTTTCCGCTCGCGGCACCACTCGGCCAGGTCCCACTGCCCTTCGATCGTGTCGGGATACCTCTGCCGGACTTTTTCGTACTCGATGTCATTGGCCGATTGGCGGATGACTTCCGTAACTTGGGCCTTGTCGAGGGTAATTTGCGCGCCGGTGGTCGTCTTGATCACGTACCGCTTGCGAGGCGACTCCTTGTTGAGAATGTCACCTTCGATCCGGCCGCCGTTGTCGAGCACGAAGATTTCGCCCAAGGCCCAAGGAGGCGCCGCCAAACAGGCCGAGGCTACCAAACCCAAAGCGATGCGTTGCATGACGCGCCTCATCACGGGGAACAGTGAACCGCTGTATATTCGCGGCGACCTTGCCCAACATGTAGTATAGGTGGTTTCGACTCCGAGGCAATCCCCGTCAGGCGGTCCCCCCGCATGAGTCAATCCGCCGCCGAACATCGCTCGCAATCCCCCTCGTCGCTCGGCTGCGCCGTCGTAACCGTAAGCGATACACGCACAGAGGCAACCGACACCGGAGGCAAAGCAGTGGCCAATTACCTGGTCCAGGCCGGCCATCGGGTCGTCGACCGGCGCATCGTCCGCGACGAACCCGACCAGATGCGGTCCTTGCTGTTGGCCTACCGCGACCGGTCCGATATCGACGCGGTCTTGCTGACGGGCGGTACCGGAGTGACCAGCCGCGACCAAACGTTCGAGACGGTGGCGGGCTTGCTCACGAAGACCTTGCCCGGCTTTGGCGAGCTATTTCGGGTGCTGAGTTATCAGGAAATCGGCGCGGCGGCGATGCTCAGCCGGGCCGTCGGCGGCTTGCTCGGGGGTACCGTCATCCTCACCATGCCCGGCTCCCCCGCCGCAGTCCAGTTGGCGATGCAAAAGCTCATCCTGCCCGAACTGCCGCACCTGGTCCGCGAAGCACGACGATAGGTCGTTCATCGCGCCTCCCATCCGAGTTGATCAGTGTTCATCCGTGGCCAAAATCCGAGGCTTTGGTTTCAGTTGTTCTTCATTGGTCGGAGCGCGGCGTTAGCAGGAAGAACCATAGCATCTCGCTGGCGTCGCCATGATCCATGCGCGAACCTCGACGCCCGGATCAAGCCGCATCGGCGGACTTGGGCCGACTCAAACACGATTGCGGTTTCACCATCACGACGATGGCGTTGTCCCACTCCCCGCGGAAACGAATGTTCGCGGTTGAAACCACCGTCGCCAGCTAACTAGGCAGTCGAAGCGGCGTCCCCAAGCGCCCAGGAGCCGTCCCGCCTGGTCCGAATAAACGGCCCATTTGACCTGGTGTGCATGCGGGAATGTGCGGAAGCTCGAAAAGCCGGCCTCCTTCGCCAGGACCACGATGTGCCGTGGAGGCATGTCTTTTTCGGTGACGCTGTACGTTTCGCGCGCCGTGCGCGCCACGTCCGAGGCGGCGTGGCCCGTACCGGGCTCGGAGGTCACGCAAACTCCACCGGGCCGTAGCGCCTGATGCACCATCCGTAGCGCCAACCTTTCGTCGATGGCGTGGTGCAACGAGTCGAAAAACACGGCGCAGTCGAAGTCGACGTCGAAATTGACCGTTTCGTAGTCCGCCACGCGAAACGTCGCCCCGGTCACGCCACCCCGCTGCCGAAGGGCCTCGGCCTGCTCGATCATGTCGGGCGCGATGTCGATGCCCAGCACCTGATAGCCGCGACGCGCGAAGAACAGACTTGTCCAACCGGTGCCACAACCAACGTCGAGCAGGTGGGCCGGTGGGGGAGGAAGCAACGCCATGATGGCCCCCAGCTCCATCAGGTACACGTCACACGCCGAGTCGGAAAAAGGCTTGTTGACAGCGTGCCGCAGCTCGGCCTCGGTGAGCCGCCCGACGTATTCGATTTCGCCTTGCTTGCCCATCTGAGCGTTCTCGCTGGTTTCAGGCCGAATGGACCGGTCTGGACTTGAACGATGAAATGCATGCCGGGCGGCGGCTTATAGTCGTTCCACCCAAGTGTGTCAACTGCGTGCGGCCGCCAATCCTTGATGGTCACTTGCCCTCCGCCCGCCAGCGTGGGAAGCTGGTCCTTATGGTCCGGCCCGTCGACACGATCATAAGTCTCCGGCTCCATCTGCGTGGATCGTGCGTGACCGACGAGGCACTCGGCGAGTCCGCGAAGCTCAAGCAACTGCAACTGTTGAACTTGACGGCCACGAAGGTGACCAGTGCCGGCGCGACCGAGCTCAAGCGTGCCCTACCGAACTGCCACGTTTACGACCGCGACGGTTTCGAGGTACACGATACCGGTAACCACCAGTTCCCTAAAGGTGGATGATCCCCCGCTGCAGCGCGATTGTGACGGCGTGGGTGCGGTCGGTGGCTTCGAGCTTGCCAAGGATGTTTTGCACGTGGATCTTCACGGTGCCGCTGGCCGTGCCGAGCCTCGTGGCGATCTGCTTGTTGGCCAGGCCCTGCGCGACGAGCGTGAGCACCTCGACCTCGCGGGGCGTCAACGCGACCTGGGGGAAGTACTCGGCCAATCGCTGGGCGACCTCTTGCGGCATCAGCCGCTTGCCTGAGTGGACCATGCGGATGGCGGCAACGATCTGGCTATGGACCGCCTCCTTGAGCAAATAGCCGCGCACTCCGGCCTCCAAGGCGCGGTAGATGTCCTGGTCACCGTCGAAACTCGTCAGCGCGATGATCCTGGCGTCGGGAAACTCGCCGCGTATGAGCTTGACCGCGGCGGTGCCGTCGAGCTGCGGCATCCGCAGGTCCATCAGCGTCACATCGGGCCGGTGCCGGCGGAACGCCTCAACTGCGTCGCGGCCGGTGCCGGCCTCCGCCACAAGCTCGATGTCGGACTCGTTGGCAAGGATCGCGGCGATGCCCTTTCGCACCAACGGGTGATCGTCGACGCACAGCACGCGAATCGAGCCGGGCTGGCCCTCACTCATGTTGACGACTCCGCAACGTCGTTTTGCCCTGGGGATTTGCATTTTGGGGGGTCGTGCCCCGGAACGTTCAACGGC
>DATLQY010001230.1:0-4191 GCA_035534975.1 Pirellulales bacterium | reverse complement strand
TAATCGAGGACCTCGCGCTGCATCTGTTCGACCTCTGCGCGATAACCGCTGGCAACCAAGGGAAACTCCTCGCGCCGACTGGTGACCCGCAGTTGTGCCAGCAACTGGAGGAAGTACTCGATCCGTTGCCGCGTCACGGTCAATTCGCTGTCATTACGTATCATGCCTTGATCTCCACGATTCCCCGTCGGCGCCCGTCGCGCTTAACCTTCCAATGGGCGATAAACTCGTCCAACGACCGCCCAAGGAGCATCGCCGGGCGAACCCAAAAGACGCTTGCGCCCAGTTCGTCGGTCGCGCGGTGGTGATCGAAAAGGGCCAACACCTCTTGCGAACACGAATTGGGGCGGAAATCATCCCGCATGACCAGAATCACATCGACATCGTTTGGCGCGGGTTCGTCGGAAACGTAACTCCCAAACACGATCAAGCGATCCAACTTCCCGGTCCTATTTGCCAGTTCGTATATCCGCTCGAGGCGACCGCTCACCACCTCACGCTGGACTGAGCCTGTGCCGAGTCGAGCGACAAGCTCGGCAATCGAAGTGGGGTAGACCCCCTCAGGAAAATCGCCGAACTCGTTGAATTCCGGTAGGGACATCTATACCAAGCCACCGACACCGGCAATTTTAGCGGGTTCTCGACGAGAATTCCAGCGTACACGTCTTTTCGCTGTTTTGCCAGGGTGGTTCAGTTCCGACCTGCGCGAGGGTATAATCAAGTCGTGGGTACTCGCGTGACTGGTTCGGTGAGCCCTCGGCACGGAAGACCGTTGCACGCCTGGCTGTTTTGCCTACCGGCATGGTTCAATCCTCCAGAGGCGGATCTCCCCGATCGCTCAACATGAGTCGCAACTCGCTGCGAGAATACGAAGTCGCCTCGAAGGAGGAATCAAGCCCGCGGCTCAGCGCGATCGTCGCGGCGAACGAGCAACTTCGAAACGACCTCGACGCGGCGCACGAGCAACTTCGGGCGCTGCGCGACGAGTTGGAGTGGGTCAAGATCGAGTCGCGGCACGACTCGCTGACCGGGCTCCCCAATCGCCGAGCTTTCGAGGAGCGCCTGTGCGAGTTGCTGGCCCGCTGCGAACGCCACGGTGAACGGTACGTGCTGGTGCTGTTCGACATTGACCGATTCAAGTCGTTCAACGACACGTTCGGACACGCGACCGGCGACGCGATCCTGGCGGCCATCGGCAAAGTGCTCGCCGAAGGGCGCCGCGCGACCGACCACGTGTCGCGGATCGGCGGCGAGGAATTCGCCATCTTGCTGACCCAGACCGGCCTGCCCGCGTGCCAAGGGGCCGTCGAGCGTTACCGCGAAACGATCGCGGCCACGGTGGTGGCGGTCGACGGACGCCGGCACCAGGTGACGGCCAGCTTCGGCGCCGCGGAAATGGCGCAGGGCGAGTCGCTCGATCGCCTGGTGCGGCGCGCCGACCAGGCCCTCTACGCGGCCAAGAACCAAGGCCGCAATCGCGCCCGTCTGCACGACGGCGCCTGTGTCGTGCCGGCCTCGGATGAACGCCCGCATTGACTTGCCGCGACTGTCAGGGACAATGGAGAGATCATCTCGGAACCGTGGGAAGCCATCTTATGTCGCGCACACAACGTTGGGGCGGCGGGCGTTCATGGGCCGTGCTGGCACTCGTACTGCTGGCCTTGTCGGCCGAGGCGCGGGCCGATCGATTCGAGCTCAAAGACGGCCGAGTCCTGGAAGGCCGCATGGCGAAAGTGGCCAGCTTCGCCGAAAAGGTGCTGACCGCGCCTCCCGAAGGCGCTCCCGATCCCAGATTGATCATCATGGTCGACGACGACCTGCGGCGGACGTTCGTACCCAAGGCACTGGTTGTGAAGGCCGGCAGGCCCGACGCGGGCCCGGCCTTCGAACGCTTCGACGTCCCGCAGCGCGCCACGCGCACCGGCGGAAAAGCGGTCCAGTTGGGCGCTTTCATCACGCAGGGACCTTGGGACGAATGGGGCCGCCGTACCGTGACCATGAACTTCGGCGGGCAGCCGATCAGTATCATCCAGGGAATCACGCAGATTACCCCTCGTTGGACCAAGGTCGAGGCGCTGCAACAGGCGGGGACGAGGAATTTCATTTGGGACATGCGGATCGCCACCAGCGCCATCCCACCCGACACGCTGCGAAAGGTCATCACACGCAGGATCGATCCTAAAAAAGTCGACGATCGCTTGAAATTGGTGCGGCTGTTCTTGCAGAGCGAACGTTACGGCGACGCCCGACAGGAGCTCGAGCAGGTGATCGTCGACTTCCCGGAAAGCGAAAAGCAGCTCGCGCCCACCTTGCGCGAACTGAAGCAACTCGACGCCCGCCGCACACTCACCGAAATCAACCTCCGCCGCCGCGCGGGCCAGCAGCAATTGGCCGACCAATGGCTGCTCGAGTGGCGAGCCAATTTCGGCACCGCGGGCGTGGCGGGTGAAATCGTGAAGTCGGTCGAGCAGGCAATCGAGCGGAGCCGCATCGAGCACGAGCAGCACACGGAAATCATCAAGCGCCTTGGCGCCGATGCCGCGGCGCTGGCGGCGAACGATCCCGTCCTGGGCCAGCGACTGGTGCCGATCGTCAACGAGATCAACACGGAACTGACGATCAACTCGCTCGGCCGGATGGCGGCCTATCAGCAATTCGCCGCCAACCCCGACATCGAGGAGAAGGTGGCCCTGGCCGTCAGTGGTTGGCTGGTCGGAACGAACGACGCGGTGCGCAAGCTGCCGATCGCCTTGTCGCTCTTCGAAACCCGCGACCTGGTGCGCCGTTACCTGGCTGAGCCGGTGAAGGCCAAACGCGATCAAATCGTCGTCGAGTTGGAGGCGCAGGAGGGGGCCACGCCCGAGCTGGTTGCCAAACTGCTGGCGCACATGCGGCCGCCGCTGCCGGCCCCCGAGCCCGACCAGAAACGGCCCGGCTTCTTCGAACTACAGGTCGATGCGGTCGCCGGCGAGCCGCCGGTGACCTATTACGTGCAGCTTCCGCCCGAGTACGATCCCTACCGGATTTATCCGACGGTGGTCACGCTGCGCGCGGTGGCGACGACGCCCGAGCAGCAGATCGAATGGTGGGCCGGGCCGTGGTCCGACGGTGGCATGCGGCTGGGGCAAGCCTCGCGGCACGGTTACATCGTCATCGCGCCGGCCTGGGCCATGCAGGACCAGACCGGCTACCGTTTTTCGGCAGCGGAGCACGCCGCCGTGTTGAACTCACTTCGCGACGCCTGCCGCCGTTTTTCCATCGACGTCGACCGGGTGTTCCTCAGTGGCCACTCGATGGGTGGCGACGCCGCCTGGGACATGGGCCTGGCGCATCCCGACCTGTGGGCCGGTGTGGTGCCGATTGTCGCCCGCGCCGACAAGTACATCTCGCGGATCTGGGAGAACGGCCGCCACCTGCACGCCTATCTCGTGGGCGGCGAGTTGGACGGCGACAAACCGGCGCAAAACGCCAAGGACTTGGACCGCTACATGAAAAACAGTTACAACGTGACGGTGGTCGAGTACGAAGGGCGCGGGCACGAGGATTTTTCCGACGAGATCCACCGATTGTTCGATTGGATGAACCACTCCGTCCGCGACTTTTTTCCCAAGGACTTCCATTGCCGCAGCATGCGGAGCTGGGACAATTACTTCTGGTGGGTCGAGCTCGACGAGTTTCCCGCCAAGGCGATCGTCGACCCGGAGGACTGGCCGTCGCAGGGGAAGCGGCCCGGGCTGACGAAAGCGACCGCCAACGCGAAGAACGGATTGAGCGTCACGACCGCCGCCGACAAAGTCACGTTTTGCCTTTCGCCGGGGATCATCGACTTCAAGCTCAAGGCGACGCTCACCGCGAACGGCGCAAAAGCGCGGCTCGAGGATGGCTACGTCGAGGCGGACTTGAAGGTGATGCTTGACGACGCGCGCTCGCGCGGCGACCGCCGGCACCCGTTTTGGGCCAAGATCGAAGTCCTCGGCGGGAAGACCAAGGTCGCGGAGCGCGGGAAGAAGAAGACCTGACGCCGAGCCGGAGAAGGACGAAGAGGAGTTCTTTGGAGTAGAGTAGGGGAGGGAGATTTCGCTGTTTAGGCTACGGCTTACTTCTGTGTCGGGGTTTCCCCCTTTTGTGGCGCAATATCCGCCTGCCGTGCATCGAAACTCCCCTCCCCCCTCGTCAAACCGGACGGGCGGT
>DATLQY010001229.1:0-3157 GCA_035534975.1 Pirellulales bacterium | reverse complement strand
TATGCCGCAGCCGGAGGCGCCGACAAGTTCGTTCACAGCGGTCTACGACGCCTGGAACCGTCCCGTCAGCCTTTGGGGGGGCGGCGTAGCCATCGGCACCTACCGATACGACGGCTTGACGCGCCGCGTCAGCAAGCTCGTATCGGGTACGCTTCGCGACGTCTACTACACCGCCGCTTGGCGGCCGATTGAAGAGCGATTGAGCGGTGCGACTTCGGCCGATCGGCAATTCGTCTGGGGTCTGCGCTACATCGACGATCTCGTTCTTCGCGATCGGGCCAGCGAGCGCCTGTACGGGATTCAAGATCCCAATTGGAACCTGACGGCGATCTGCGACGCCACGGGTGCTGTTCAAGAGCGCTACCGCTACGCGGCCTACGGCCTGCCGACGGTTCTCACCCCGGCGTTTGTCGTCCGGGGCGCGTCGAGCTTCGATTGGGAGACGCGGTTCGCCGGTTACCGTTTCGATGCCGAGTCGGGATTGTACCAAGTGCGATATCGGACACAGCATCCATTACTTGCATCTTGGACTACTCGGGACCCATCGCACAAGTTGGTCAATTCTTACGAATACGCTGCCGGTGGGCCGCAGTCCGCATCGGATCCGAGAGGGCTCGATCCGACAGGCCCCGCGGATGACGACCCGCCTGCGACGGACGGCAAACGGCAATGCAAGGTGTCGTTGTGCTGCCGCAGCATGACGATTGGTGGCATAGAGTACGCGTGCCAAGGCGGCAACGACGTGGGCAAGGTACCATGTCACTGTTACGTCCGCCTAAGGGCGATCATTCCGGAGGACGAGGAAGACGAAGAAGAACAGCACATGTACGACCTAGATTATCATGGCTTTGGCGGCACCGAAATCTCCGCCGAGTGCAAGTACGGTCGGCTGCGCTGCGGTCACAAGTTTCCACCTGAGTTAAAAATCACGCTGATAGGGAAACCGGCATGCACCGACACGATTATCGACGGCAACTGTGAGGATCTGAAGAAATGCCTTGATGACGAGATGGATTCCTGCAACAACAAGGGGCCCAAACCGCGAAATGAGTGTTACAACCTCTATTGCGCGCCGCCGAACTCGAATACAAGCGCGTACCGTTTCGTAAACGCGGCGCTCAATTGCCTCAAGAAGACGAACAACGGCAAGCCGAAAATTCCCAAGCCTCCGATTCCGCCGAAGGGCAAGATAGGCAATTGCACGTTTGCGCCTGGATATGAGGAGTACCCGAAGCCAAAGACAAAGTAATCCGCCGCAAACGTGCTCGCGGCCGGGAACGGCTGCGCGCCTGCGAGCTCATTTCAGGATCCCTGCGACAGCGCGCTTTGGCGCGGTGGCCGCCACTGTCGTCGGTGCATGCCCACCATCTTTCGCGTGTGGCGCCGCGTACCGCGAGTTTTCGCCGGTGCATCGGGTAATGGAGCGAATCGCCATGGAAATGAAGCGTCGAAAGCGATCCCGGCCACCAGTGTTGACGCTGATCCTGCTGCTTGCGATCACGGGGACTATCATTCTCTCGAACCTTACCTTCGAGAGGAGTTGCGCCGGCCCGTTCCGCCTCAAGTCGTACGGCTGGCCGCTTATCTGCCATCGGTACGTCATTATGGAGGTTCCCATGGTCGGGATTTGCACGGTTGGCTGGTATTACAGTGCGGGAAGGCTGGCAGCTAACGCCGCGCTCTGGTCTCTGTTTTTGGCGGCGCCGGGCGCGGCAAGCGAATGGCTTCTACGGCGTTATCGCCCCCGATTGCGCTGGAATTTGAAGGCACAACTGGGCTGCATCGCGCTGGTCGCTTCGCTTTGCTCTTGGTTAAGCGGCGCGCACCGCCGCGCGGACGTTCAGGATGTATTGATAGAGGAACTCGAAGACGCGTCCCTCGCGGCGTTCCCTCATCCGGAGGCGCATGTGATTTTCGTACAACGTTGGGGGCCAAAATGGCTCGATCTGCTTGGCGCCGACCGTTACCGACGACGCGTCGTAGCGGTAAAGCTGGGGAGCGAGCGCGCCACGGACTCGCGGATTGTCGCGCAGCTCGCGCGATTGCGCGACTTGCGCTGTCTCTCGTGCGAGGTCGACCAAGTGCGTCCCGCCATGGCGGCTGTGCTGAACGAGATGCGCGGATTGCAGCGGCTGAAACTCGTTCGTAGAGCGAGCGACGGCACACGCCCCGGGCCCACCGGCGCCCTGCTCCCGCCAATCGGCGGCATGACGGGGCTTCGCGAGCTGGAAGTCGACGCGGCAACGATTGGCCCGAACACCCTGGCCGGGCTTGTAAACGTTAAATCGCTTCGCATCGGCGGACGATTGAGGGGCGAGGAGGACCACCGACGGCCCTGGCCCCGGTGAGCGCGGCGATGCGCCCAGTTCGAGGCGCATGGTGGGTCCGCTTCGACGGCGCGGCTTTTCGACTTGATGACGACGGCAAAAAAACGGTGCATGAGGTTTCGTTTTGAACGGTTCGGGCGTGGCCGACAGCAAAACGCAATACTTGAGCCTTTACGGCTACCCCACCTGGCGGAAGGACGAGCGCGGTTTCCTGGTCCGAGACCAGTTCGACGTGGCCACCGGCGCCCAGGTGCAGCACATCGACGACGTGAACACCGCCCTCACCACCGACCAGCCCGCCGGCTGGAGCACACCGCCGAACGGCGGCCTGCACCTGATTACCGACACCATCATCGACACGCTCGGCCGGCCGCTCTTCGTCATGGCCCCCTGGATCACGATCGACATCGGCGGCGTGGCCACGATGGTGCGTCCCACCCAAATGTTTATCTATCTCGACAGCGCCCTGGAAAACTGGGTCGGCCAGGAAAGCTAAACAGGACTGGTCTAAAATCGACAGGGCAATCGAGGTTTCGCGGGCGCACCGTCTGCCGACGGTGTATCAGGTTGATCTCGTCACCTCCTCCACCGAGTTCCCCGACGACATCACGGTCGATCCCTACCAATCGCACCGGATCACGACGAGTTTCTCCTACACTCTGTTTCCAGGCACGCTGGCCGTGCAATCGATCACGACCACCTGGCCGGTCGTCAGCACGGCCCAGAACGGCTCGGGCGTGGCCGAAGGCAAAACGCAATTCTTCAGCCTCTACGGCTACCCTACCTGGAGGAAAGACGAGCGCGCGTTCCTGGTCCGCGACCAGTTCGAT
>DATLQY010001228.1:0-3330 GCA_035534975.1 Pirellulales bacterium | reverse complement strand
CAATGCGATGCGCCCCCTTCCCGCACCCGTTCGTCGCTTTCGGCATGGTTGCTTTGCTCGCTTCAGGCTCGAGTGCCGCGGTGGATGGAGATAAAACGGTCAATGCAACCGAACCACGAGTGACCTTCGAACTCGACGTGTTGCCGATCCTGACTTCGGCGGGCTGCAACTCGGGCGCCTGCCACGGTAAGTCGAGGGGCCAGAACGGTTTTGCCCTCTCGCTCTTGGGGTTCGACGCGAACTTCGACTACGCCAGCATCGTTGAGGAAGCCCGCGGCCGAAGGCTGTTTCCCGCCGCCCCCGACAATAGCCTGTTGCTCCGAAAAGCGTCGGCCCGGCTGCCGCACGGTGGCGGCGAGCGGCTGAAGTTTGGCGGGCCCCTCTACGAAACGCTACGGACGTGGATCGCCGAGGGAACGCCGCGCCGGTTGCCGTCGGACCCTGAGCTTTCGGGGATCAGCGTCGGTCCCCCGGAACACGACATGGTCAACCAAGGCCGGGAACGACTGGTCGTCACGGCGCATTACACCGATGGTTCGTCGCGCGATGTAACGGGGCTGGCCGACTTTCAATCGAGCGAGAGCGCGGTGGTTTCGACCGAAAAGGGTGGAAAGCTAACGGCCGGGGCGCTGGCCGGCGAAGCGACGATCATGGCCCGCTACATGGGCCACATCGCGACCTGGAACACGGTCATCCCGCTGGCCGGCCAGGCAGATCTGGCGCTGTACGCGGCCCTGCCGCGGAAGAACTTCATCGACGGCCTGGTGTGGGACAAACTCCAGCGGTTGGGAATCACGCCCAGCGGGCCGTGCGACGATCACACGTTCCTGCGCCGCGCCTTCGTCGATGTGATCGGCAAACTCCCGACGCCGGACGAGGCGCGCTCGTACCTGGCCGATTCCGCGCCGAACAAGCGCGAGGCGCTGGTCGATTCGCTCTTGACGCGCCCCGAGTTCGCCGACCACGGGGCCAACAAATGGGCCGACCTGTTGCGGCCCAACGCTTACCGCGCGGGGATCAAGGCCACCCGCGGCCTCGACGCCTGGCTCCGCGACGCGTTCCGCCGCGACCTTCCCTACGACCGGTTCGTCCGTGAGCTGCTCTCGGCCCAGGGGAGCACCTGGCGAAACGGCGCGGTCACCTTGTTCCGCGATCGCCGCGAGCCGGAAGAGATCGTGACCACGGTCAGTCAGCTCTTTCTCGGCGTCCGCCTCGAGTGCGCCAAGTGCCATCACCATCCATTCGAGGTCTGGAGCCAGGACGACTTCTTCAGCCTAGCGGCCTTTTTCGCCCGCGTCGGACGTAAGGGTGCCGGCATTTCCGCGCCGATTTCTGGCGGCGAGGAGATGGTTTTCACCGCGCCCGCCGGTGCCGTGACACACCCTCTAACGGGCCAGATCCTCGCTCCGCGGCCGCTGTTGGGGGCGCCAAGAGAAATCGCACCCAATGACGACCCTCGCGAGGCGCTCCTCGATTGGATGCTGGCGCCGGACAATCCCTTCTTCGCCAAAGTCGCGGTCAATCGCACATGGGCCGACCTGATGGGGCGCGGGCTGGTCGAGCCGGTCGACGACCTGCGGGCCACGAACCCGGCGTCGAATGAGGCGCTGCTGGCGGCGCTGGACGGCGAGTTCCGCCGCACCGGCTTCGACGTGAAGAAACTAATGCGGGCGATCATGACATCGCACGTTTACGGGCTGTCGTCGCTGGCCGGCGAGCGGAACATGGCTGACACTCGCAACTACTCGCGACACTACCGCCAACGGCTGAGGGCCGAGGTGTTGTTGGACGCGGCTTGCGACATTACCGAGGTGGCTGAATCGTTCTCCGGCATGCCGCCGGGTTCGCGGGCGAACGAAATCTGGTCGCACCGCGTCGAGTCGCTGTTTCTCGACGCCTTCGGCCGTCCCGATGGCAACCAGGATCCGCCCTGCGAGCGTACGCCCGAGCCCTCGGTGGTGCAAGCGCTGCACTTGATGAACTCGCCCAATCTGCACCGCAAGGTGACCAGCGACCAGGGCCGCGCGGCGCGGCTGGCCGCCAGCGGCATGACCTCCGGCGAAATCGTCGAGGAGTTGTACCTGCTGGTCTACGCGCGTTTCCCTTCCCGGGAGGAGAGACAGGTGGGGGAGGCCGTATTCGCCGCGTGCGACCGCCGACAGGCCACCGAAGATCTCTTGTGGGCGCTTCTGAACACGCCCGAGTTCATGTTCAAAGATTAGGTATCTCGTTCCCACGCTCCGCGTGGGAACGCCTTTTCGGACGCTCCGCGTCCACGTGGCCGCGGAGCGGGAGGAGAAAACATTCAAAAGAGGATAGGGGGATGAGGAGGAGATCGGGAGATAGGCAGAAGGCAGATGGTTTCTCGTTCCCACGCTCCGCCGACCCGCTTCGCGGGTGCCCCAAACGCCTCTTCGGACGCTCCGCCTCCACGTGGCCGCGAAGCGGCCGGAGAAAACATTCCCATGCGGAGCGTGGGAACGAGGACGAACAACAACACCTTACGCTCGATACGTCACAAACAGGCGTCGGCGCCTGACAAATGACCAAGGACCACAAAATCATGCACAGATGTATCTCCCGCCGTGACTCAATGCACTTGGGCGTCGGCTTGTTAGGTTCCGGCGGCCTAGTCAATTTGCTGCGATTGCAAGGCCAGGCCGCTGAAGCGACGGGTGCGCCTCGCAGACCCACGAGCTGCATCCTGGTCTGGCTGGATGGGGGCCCTTCGCACTTCGAGACCTTCGATCCCAAGCCCGAGGCGCCGTTGGAAATTCGCGGCGAATTCGACGCGATTGAGACGTGCCTTCCGGGAGTGCGTTTCTCGCAACACCTCCCACGGCTGGCCGCGATAGCCGACAAGTTCGCCGTGGTACGCTCGGTTTGCCACAATCAGACGAACCACGGGGCGGGCAATCACTACATGATGACCGGCGCGCCCACGCGGGTGCCCGTCGGGTGCGGGGCGTTCGTCAGCTTTCACCCTAGCCTCGGCTCAGTCGCCGCCTACGAACGCGGCGCGCCCAACGGACTGCCCGGCTATTTCTCGATCCCCAACATGTCGCGCTCGGGCGGGCCGAACTTCCTGGGCGCGAAATACGCCCCCTTCATCGTCGCCGACGACCCGAACCAGCCCAATTTCCGCGTCCGCGACGTGGCCCTGCCGGAGGGCCTGGCCGAGGGGCGGTTCGAGGGCCGCCGCGACTTGCGGACTTTGGTCGATCGCCTGCGCCGAAACGGCGACAAGGCCTCGGGCGATCCGGTCAACTCCGTCGACGAATACTACCGCCAGGGCTACGACCTGGTGACCAGCGCCGCCGCCCAGGCCGC
>DATLQY010001227.1:0-4246 GCA_035534975.1 Pirellulales bacterium | reverse complement strand
CCCGCTCTTGGTCAAGCCGGCCTCGGCCCCCTTTTCGCTCGTGGCCTTCGACAAGCCGAAATCGAGGATCTTGACGATGTGTTTCTTGCCCTCAACGGCCAGCATCAGGTTGTTGGGCTTGATGTCGCGGTGGACCATGCCTTTTTCGTGGGCGTGCTGGAGGCCCAGGGCGACCTGATGCGCGTAGAAGGCGGCGTGCGCCACCGGCAATTGCACGCGCGCCTTGACGACCTGTGCAAGATCCTCGCCGCGAACGTACTCCATGGCGAACACCAGCAGGTCGCCGGGGCGCAAAACGTTGTAGGCCGCCACGATATTGGGGTGGGCGAGCCTGGCGGCCGAGCGGATCTCTTGCTGGAAGCGTTCCAGCGCTTCGGGGCGGTCGAGGAGCGCCTTGTTGACGACCTTGAGCACCTCAAGCCGGTCCATCATTCGGTTGCGGGCCAGATAGACGACGCCCATGCCGCCGCGGCCCAGCTCCTTGAGAATCTCGTAATCGGGGTGGTTGGTCAGTTCCGGCGGGGCCGAGATGACCGACCCTGAGGCAACGACTGGCGAACCTGGCGCGGCGGCTTTGCGGGCGGGAGCCCCGCGTTGAGGCTGGTCGCGCGACGTATCCGCTCCGCCAGCGCCCGCCGATTCGCCCGCCACGAACGTGTGATCGATTCGCTGGGGCGCCTGCCCAGGAGGGGCATCGTGGCCAGGCACGTTCCGCAGGCGGGCGACGAAGCTGTCAGCGGAGAGGCTGGCGACCCGCTGGCGGCAATCGACGCAGGTTTCGAGGTGCTGGCTGATGGTTTCGGAACTGGCGGCGTCGAGCTTGCCCAGGCCGTAATCGGCGAGCACGAGGTCGGGCGGGCAGGCCGCGTTTTGGGCGTTCATTGGGTTTCTCCCATGTAGAACGGAATTCATTCCGTTTGCCTTTCGCTCCGCGAAAGTACGCCCTTTCGCTCCAGCGAATGGCGACGCAGGCCCAGCACCAACGAGTTTTCGGACAGCTACTTATTTCAACGTCTTGAGGGAAAGCTTCGAGACGTTAATCTCGCAGGTGTCCTCCATCGTTCTTCCCTTGATGGTGGCGGTATGCGGTGCGGTCTTGACGCCATCCCCCTCCCATTTAATTTCACCGTTCCTGAACGTCCCAATGATCGGTTTCGAGCTATCGACCGGCTCGCGACCGGGTTTGTCACTCCACGACACGGTGCCTCTGAATTCGCGACCGTTGACGCTCGATATGCTAAGCCTGGACGATTGTTGGTAACCGGCCTTAATCCTGCCGCCGTTCACGACTTGATCTCGGGTCGAAGTCGTGACCCCCTCCCAAACCGCGCCCGGCATGATCCCCATGGCCGCGCCCTCCTGTTCTTGAAACGCTTTCCGCTGCCGACGCACTTCCTCTGCCAGCTCATCTTCCTTCGCTTTGGCCAGGGCCCTGACGGCCGCGGCATACGCGGCCTCCATGGGAGCGTTCGCCTTTGCCATTGCAGCCGCATATTTTTCCACTTTGGGCGCGAAGTCGGGCGGTATACCGTACTTCTCGAGTGCTTCTCGCTGGACGATCACCGATTGGACCAAGCCGATTTCGCCCTGCGCCCTGGCGGCGTCCTCTTTCTTCTTGATGGAATCGAGCATGTCGCTCTTGAACTTTTCGATTTTCTCGTCGTGCGCGACCTTCGCCGCATCGAGTTTGGCCATGGCCCTCGAACTGTCGCTCGGTGTCGTCGTTTCAGGTGAATCGGACTGTGTGACGCCGATTTGTTCAGCTTGTGCGTCGTCCGACGTGGAGGCCGTTGGATCGGTGGTGGCCTTTGGTGAAACCTCACTTTTCGTGTCGATCGTCCTGGCCACGCGGAACCCGAAGGTGTTGTTCCCCGGGGCCCAGGGGTTGGCGTAGGTGTGGACGGCGGAGCGAGCGTACAACGGTGAATAGAGGTACGAGCCCCCCCGCAGCACACGCTCGGAGCCGGCGGATGGGCCGGTCGGGTCGCTGACCGCCTCGGTGGCGTAGTCGCCATGCCAATCCCAGCACCACTCCCAGAGATTGCCGTGCAGGTCGTGCAGGCCGAAGGGGTTGGCGCGCAATTGCCCGACGCCATGTGTTCGGCCGCCCGAGTTGACGGCGACCCATGCATCCTGTGGCACGTTCTGCTCGTTTTCGCCCAAGGACCACTGCGTGGTTGTGCCCGCACGGCAGGCGTTTTCCCACTCGGCCTCGGTGGGTAAACGATACCCGCTCCCCCCCAGGATCTTGACCAACTCTCCTTCATGCGCATAGTAGGCTGACCGTCGCTCCCGCTGGCTCAACTTGTTGCAGAAGTCGACGGCGTCGTACCAGGTCGCCGAGTCCACGGGGTGCTGGCTCGTATCCTGGCCTTGCACGGCGTTGTTGCGCGCCCCTGTGAGCGAGAACTGCGAGGGATTGACGCCCATCAGCTCCTGAAATTGCCGTTGCGTCACTTCGCAACTGCCGAGGTAAAACGCCCGCGTGAGTCGCACAGAGTGCCGCGGGCCTTCGCTCCGCAACCGAGGTTGCCAATACCAATGCGTGATGGTTGAGACGAGCGCGTCGATCTCATCCGGCGTGCTGCCCATCATGAACTTGCCCGGCGGGATCAAACGCATTTTCATGCCCAAGGAGTTTTTCATCTCGACTTTTGCACCCAGGTGTTTCGCGCAGTCTTTCTGATAAGCAACCGCCTGCTTGGCGTCGAACGGAGCGATCGCCAAGGGCGGAGGGTTGACGCTTGCCGCGCCTTGGTCCGTGTCGTGCGCGTCGGCCGCCGAATCACCGGCGGCAGTCGCCGGTGAGACCTCACTCTTCGTGTCGATCGTCCTCGCCACGCGGAAACCAATGTAGTGGAACTGGGGCGCTGGGTTGCGGTACGTACGGTAGGCGGAGCGAAGGCTCGGCGGATTATCGGGGAATGCGCCCCCTCGCACCACACGATCGATTCCGGCGAGGGAACCTGTCGGATCGTTGCCAGTCGCGGCGTCATACGCTCCATGCAAATCCCAGCACCACTCCCAAATGTTGCCGTGCATGTCGTAAAGGCCGTAGGGGTTGGCGAGCAATTCCCCGACCCGATGTGGCGATTGGCCCGCGTTAGAGAGAAACCAGGCGTGTGGACCGAATTTCGTGTCGTTGTCGCCGAATGACCACCGCGTGGTCGTGCCGGCCCGGCAGGCGTACTCCCACTCGGCCTCCAAGGGTAGACGATAACCGGTCCCGCCCAGAATCGTGACTGCTTCTCCATCACGCAAGTAGTACGGTGAGCGTCGTTCCCTCTCGCTCAATTTGTTGCAGAACTCGACTGCCTCGAACCAGCTCACCATCTCCACAGGAAGCTGGCTGGCCTCCACGTCGTTCAGGTAGTGCGACGGATTGACACCCATCAGGTCCTTGTACTGCTGCTGCGTCACTTCGCAACTGCCCAAATAAAACGCCTGCGTGAGCTTCACATGGTGCCGCGGGCCTTCGCTCCGGAACCAATCGTGCCAAGATGGACCGCTGGATTGGACGAGCGCGTCGATCTCGTCCTGCGGGCTGCCCATCATGAACTCACCCGGCGGGATCAAACGCAGTTTCATCGCCAGCGAGTTCTCGACATCGACCTCCGCACCCAGATGTTTCGCCCAGGCTTCCTGATGAGCAACCGCCTTTATGGCGTCGAACAGGGCGGTCGCCAAGGGCGGAGAGTCGACGCTTGCCGCATCTGGGTCCATGTCGTTCGCCCCGGCCGCCGAACCACCGGTGGCAGTCGGTGGTGAGACCTCACTCGTCGGGTCGATCGTCCTGGCCACCCGAAACCCGTAGCCGTTGTTGCGGACCACCGCGTGGATGTCGCCGCGGAGCGCGGAACGACAGAAGAACGCGTCGCCGTAGAACGCGCCACCGCGAAGCACGCGGCCGGATCCGGCGTCGGAACCCGTCGGATCGCCGATTGCCCCGGCGGCGTACTCGCCATGCCAATCCCAGCACCACTCCCAGACATTGCCGTACAGGTCGTACAAGCCGAAGGGGTTGGGGTGCAATTTACCGACAGGCTGTGTTCGGCCGTTCGAGTTAGGGCGGAACCAGGCATGTTGGCCCAGATCGCGCTCGTTGTCGCCGAATGCCCACAGCCTTGTTGTGCCCGCACGGCAGGCGTACTCCGTCTCGGCCTCCGTGGGTAAACGATAGCCGGCTCCTCCCAGGATCTTGACCGCCTCTCCATCACGCGCGTAGTATGAGAACCTTTGCTCCTTC
>DATLQY010001226.1:0-3535 GCA_035534975.1 Pirellulales bacterium | reverse complement strand
CGCCGCGCTCGGGAAACGCGATGCCGGTCGGCTTGCCGGCGTCGTCGCAAAGGATCACCGGCTCGACGGTCAGCCGTAATTGCTCAGCGACGGCGACGGCCGGTAGCGCCTCTTCGAATTGGACCACGATCGACAGCACCTTCCCCTTGTGAAACATGGCCTCGAGCCGCGCAAACGGCTCGCGCGCGTAAACGTGGTGCGGGACGCCGGCTTTTGTACTCGTCTCCGTGGGCTCGCCCCAGGCCTCGTGGACTTCGGCGACCGTCGAAACGCCCGGCTGGACCCCGTCGAATTCGACGGGTTCGAGGTCCGGCCCGGGAGCATCCCCATCCCGCTCGTCGCCCATCGGTCGAAGCGCGTCCGGTTCGGCGGACGTTCGGCGAGTGGTATCGGCCGGCTCGCGCGCGACGAGATGCGCCGACCGCGGCGGGACGACTGCCGAGGCAATGACCATCATCGCAAGCAGCGTCGAACAGCGGCGACGCGAGTTGCCGGGATGGAATGGGCCGGGACGGGACGTACCCGGTCGCCAGGCGAGGCACAGCATGGCGTGTTCCTCCGTGAACGCAAGCGTGGGAATGCCGCGAGGGGCAAGTATAGCGGAGAGGCGGCGTGCGCCCAGACGAATCAAGTAGTGACGCTACAAATCAGTGCTGGCAGCGATAGTGCTTGGCTGGGCGTGAAGGGCCCTCCCGGAAATAACGCCCTATTTGCCGGAAGCCCCGCCGGGGCTATACTTTGCGTGCCCAAATCGCCTTTTGTACCAAGTAGAACGGAATTCATTCCGTTGGGGTCGGGTTTGGGCGAAAGGACTAACAACGGAATGAATTCCGTTCTACGGCTTGAAACTGGGCAAGACTCCAGGAGGAAACGACGAACCCAATGCTCAGAGTCAAGTTGCCCGACGGGAGCGCCCGCGAATACGCCGAACCAATCTGCGCCCGCGACGTGGCCGAGTCGATTTCACCCCGCCTGAGCAAGGCGTCGTTGGCCGCCGAGGTCGACGGCCGTGTGGTTGGGCTCGACCAGGAGCTGCCTGCCGAGGGCCAGGTATCGTTGCGGCTCTTGACCCGAAAGGACACCGCGGCGCTCGCCGTGATGCGACATTCGTGCGCCCACGTGATGGCCCGGGCCGTGATGCGGCTCTTCGAGGGAGTACAGCTTGCCTTCGGTCCCACGATCGACAACGGCTTCTATTACGACATCGGCCTCGATCGTTCGCTCACGGAAGACGACTTCGCGGCGATCGAAGCCGAGATGCGCAAGATCGTCAAGGCCGACGAGCCGTTCGAGCGGCTCGTCGAGCCTCGCGAGAAGGCCATGGCCATCTGCCGCGACCTGGGCCAGCCCTTGAAAGTCGAGCACATCGAGACCGGCCTGGCCGACCAACCGACGCTTTCGTTCTATCGCCAGGGGGAGTTCATCGACCTCTGTCGCGGGCCGCACGTTCCCAGCGCTGGTGCGATCGGGGAATTCAAGCTGCTCTCGGTCGCCGGCGCTTACTGGAAGGGCGATGCGTCGCGCCAGCAGTTGCAACGGCTCTATGGCACCGCCTGGTTCACGAAGCAAGAGCTGGAAGACCATCTTCGTCTGGTCGAGGAGGCCAAGCGCCGCGACCACCGCGTGCTCGGCCGGCAGTTGGAACTTTTCGCCACGAACAACCTGGTCGGGGCCGGGCTGGTGCTATGGCTCCCCAAAGGGGCGATCATCCGCGGCATTCTGGAGACCTTCGTCCGCGACGAGTTGTTCAAGCGCGGCTACGAGCCCGTCTACACGCCGAACATCGGACGCGTCGAGCTGTACCAGATATCGGGCCATTACCCGTACTACGCCGACAGCCAGTTCAAACCGATCGTGATGACCGACGACGAGCGTTACCTGCTCAAGCCGATGAACTGCCCGCACCACGTGATGATCTACAAATCGAAGCAGCGAAGTTATCGCGATCTGCCGGTGCGTTTGGCTGAGTTCGGCACGGTCTACCGCTACGAACAGTCGGGCGAGCTCGGCGGCATGACCCGCGTGCGCGGTTTCACTCAGGACGACGCGCACTTGTTCTGCACGGAGGACCAGGTCGAGGCCGAGTTCCGCGGCTGTCTTGAGATGACACGGTACGTGTTGAACGTGCTGGGCCTGGCCGATTACCGGGTGCGGCTTGGGTTCCGCGATCCGGACAGTGACAAGTATGTGGGCGACGACGAGAGCTGGCGTCGGGCCGAGGCCGCGCTCGAGCGGGTGTGCCGCGAAATGGACCTGCCGCACTTGGAGGTCGAGCGGGGAGAGGCCGCGTTCTACGGTCCGAAGGCCGACTTCATCGTGAAGGATTGCCTGGGCCGCGACTGGCAACTGGGCACCGTGCAGCTCGACTACAACCTGCCGAGCGCCGAACGATTCGCCTTGGAATACATCGGCCCCGACAACACGCCGCACCGCCCGGTGATGATCCATCGCGCGCCTTTGGGTTCCATGGAGCGGTTCATCGGCGTATTGATCGAGCACTTCGCGGGGGCCTTCCCGCTCTGGCTGGCGCCGGAACAAGCGCGGGTGCTGATCGTCAGCGAGAAGTCGGAAACCTACGCGCGCGGCGTCGAGGCGCGGTTGAAAGAGGAGGGTTTCCGCGTAACGGGCGATTACCGGCCCGAAAAGCTGGGGGCCAAGATTCGCGACGCCCAGCTCAAGCTCGTGCCGTACATGCTGGTGGTCGGCGAGAAGGACATGGCGGCGGGCACGGTCAGCGTTCGCGACCGCCTCGACGGCGACCTGGGAGCGCTCGCGCTCGACGCGGCGATCGCCAAGCTCAAGGCCGAGGTCGCCGCCAAGACGATCCGCCAGGCCGCCAAGCTCGTCAGCGCCGGCCTGGCCGCCGGAGGGCGGGAGAAAAATGAGTATTAGGATCCGAATTGGGGCCGCGCCTTGCCGGCCGGCACGGCGAGAGATAGAATACGTATAGTAACACGTGTTCTGAGATGTCGACGATGCAAAAGAAACTGACCATTACGCTCGACGAGCGAGTCTACGAGGGGCTGCACGCGGTCATTGGCCGGCGGCGGATTAGCCGGTTCATCGAGTCGCTCGTACGCCCCCACGTGTCCGGGCAGGCACTCGATGCCGCCTACCGGCAGATGGCCCAGGACCATCAGCGCGAAGCTGAAGCCCTCGAATGGGGCGAAGCCACTCTCAGGGATGTCGCCGATGAAGCGCGGTGAGGTTTGGTGGATCAACTTCGACCCGGCCGTCGGCGGTGAGGTTCGGAAACAGCGCCCAGCCGTCGTCGTCAGCAACGACGCGTCCAACAAGCACCTGAATCGCGTGCAAGTCGTTCCGCTCACAACCAGCATCGAGCGGCTTTACCCCAGCGAAGCCTACGTGAAAGTGCGTGGTAAAAAACACAAGGCCATGGCCGACCAACTCACCACCGTTAGCAAGGTTCGCGTGCAGAATCGTGTGGGTCGGCTGTCCGAGTCCGACGTTAAAGACGTCGAGCAGGCCGTCAAAGTTCAGTTGGGGCTCGTTTCATAGGCGTCCAGTTGCAAAC
>DATLQY010001225.1:0-3010 GCA_035534975.1 Pirellulales bacterium | reverse complement strand
TGGTACAAACAGAGCGGGCAAGCCTTGAGCGCCAATCCGATGCTCAACCACAGGCTCCCCGCCACGGCCACCACGCTTATGACCAACGCGATCCAGCCCAACGTGTCGCGTGGCGTGGCGGCGGGTGGGGAAGATGGTTCCATTCGAATGACGGATCTAATGAGAGATCTAATGAAAGGAAACGCCGCGGGCGCCCGACGGCGCGGTGCAGGTGGCAGCAGAAATTAGACCAGCCGACGGCGGGGCACTGAACCCTCGAACCGCTCGTACCCGCCGGCCCGCTGATAAGCCAGGCTTATGACTGCCGATGGCAACAAGTCATGGGCCGCCGCCGGGCCGGTCGAGAAAACGAAGGAAGACCTGCGCCGGGGCGGCCAGAGCGCGGCGAGGGTCGGTGACGACGTACATTGCCCGCTCCAAGGGTAGCCCGGCGATCCGCAGCGCATGCAGTCGCCCGTCGGCCAACTCCTGCCGCACGGCGAGATCCGAGAGCACCGCCGCGGCGCCGCCGTCGGCGACCGCCTCCTTGATGGCCTCGTTGCTCCCCAACTCGAGGACGATATTCAGGTCCGCCAGCGTCGTGCCGCAGGCGCCGAGCGACTGCTCGAAGAACCACCGTGAACCTGACCCGGGCCCGCGCAGCACGAGCGGCTGAGCCCGCAAGTCGCGTAATGAGACCCGCTTCCGCCGGAACCAGCGGTGCTTCGCCGCGACGATCAACACCAGCTCGTCCTTGGCAAACGGCCGAAAGGCAAGGTGGGGATTGTCGGACTTGCGCCCAACCAGGCCCAAGGTTACGTCACCCCGTTGGAGTTGGTCGAGCACGGTGGCGCTGTCGACGACGTTGGCACGCACACGAATTCCCGGGTATTCTCGACGAAACCGAGTCAAGATCGCCGGCAGAATGTGTTCACCGGGGACCGAGCTGGCGGCCAGAGTCAACTCGCCTGACGCCCTAGGGTCCTTCCGACCGCTAAGATCGGCGAAGGCCTCCCGGTGCAGCCGCAGAATCCTCTCGGCGAATGAATAGAGGCGCTGGCCTTCATCCGTGAGCGCGATGCCACGCTGACGCCGACGAAACAGCGAAGTTCTCAGCACGCCTTCCAGCGCGCGGATGCGCTGACTCACTGAGGCCTGACTAACCGAAAGCGCCTTGGCCGCGTCGGTGAAGCTTCTCAGTTCGGCCGCCTTCGCGAACGTCTCCAGGTGCGGAAGTTGAACGTGCTGCAGATCGTCGTTGCGCATTTACGGCTTTTCGGTCATGGCGGCCATGTCGCTTGCGGGTCGGGATTGATAATTTGCGCCTCCGGCCGCTCGGGGATTTGCGGGCGAAGGTCCATCCCCAGCAAAAACGATTTCCAGGGAAGCGTTGATTCACGTGCCATCACGTTCTCCCAAATGTTGTTCGACCCTGATCCAGTGCCTAGGGCGCCGCGAATTCCGGATCGCCTGATTGTACGCCACGGGGACCGGATCGGCCAAGGCACGCTCTACCCGGCGACCCTTCGCAAACAAAAACAGGGACTCCGATTGAACCTGTCAAAGCGGGTTTTGGCGAACGAAAGACGAAGCGAGAAGTCGATTGACAGTGCCAGCGGGTCGTATTCCAATAAACCTGGATTCCGACGTACTGCGGCCTCCTGAACATCCCGTGACGATGAGAGATTAGCCGCGGCGTTGGCAATGTGCGCCAGGAGACGATTTCATGAAAACGAAGGGAGCCAAGAAGGTGGGACGAGTTTCGGTCGAGTTCGAAGTGGCCAACTATGGTGACGTATTCAACGCCCAGCAGGGGTTGTTGCCGCCCGAGAAAGTCCGGCGGCAGACCATCAGCGGGGTGGTCGACCCCGGGGCCACTCGGCTCGTTTTGCCGGAAAAGGTCGTCAAGCAACTGGGCTTGCCCTTGATGGGCAAGATCAAGGTAACCTATGCCAACCAGGAATCGGCGACTCGCGAGACGGCCACCGGCGTTCATCTACAGCTCCAGGGCCGTGAAGGTGTTTTCACCGCCATCGTCGAGCCCAAGCGCCGCACGGCGCTGATCGGGGCGATTGTCCTGGAAGACCTCGATTTCCTCGTCGATTGCACGTTGCAGCGGCTTGTGCCTCGCGACCCGCGTTTCGTCGTCAACGAGATCGAATGAGCTGGAATGTGGGTGACATCCTGGCGGGATTGTCTCGGACGCGAAACCGCCTATACTACACGTTGGGCATGGGCGCCGCGAATATGCCCCCCTTCACTGTTCCCCGTGATGAGGCGCGTCATGCAACGCATCGCTTTGGGCTTGGTCGCCTCGGCCTGCTTAGCGGCGCCTCCTTGGGCCTTGGGCGAGATCTTCGTGCTCGACAACGGCGGTCGGATCGAAGGTGACATTCTCAACAAGGAGTCGCCCCGCAAGCGGTACGTCGTCAAGACGACCACTGGCGCGCAGATCACGCTCGACAAGGCCCAAGTCACCGATGTCGTCCGCCGCACGGCCAACGACATCGAGTACGAAAAAGTCCGACAGCGGTACCCCGACACGATCGAAGGGCAGTGGGACCTGGCCGAGTGGTGCCGCCAGCGGAAGCTGACTACGCTGCGCGCGCGGCACCTGGAAAGGATCATCGAGCTTGACCCGGACCACGAAAAGGCGCGGCAAGCACTGCGCTACCGTCGCGTCCGCGGCGAGTGGAAGACGAAGAAACAGGAAAAGGAGGAGCAAGGGTACGTCTTGTACAAGGGCAATTGGATGACGACCCAGAAAGTGACGATCCTTAAGCGTAAACGCACGGTCGAGTTGGCGGTCAAGGAATGGAGAAGAAAGCTCGAGAAATGGCACGACTGGCTCGAAAACGGCAAGGAAGCGGAAGCGACCCAGCGAATCGACGGCATCGACGACCCCTACGCGGAGACCGCCCTGACCGACGCGCTGATGTGCGAGCCGGTGCAGGACTACCGCAAAATGTACGTCAACGCCTTGGGCCGCATCGGCGGGCCTTCCGCCTGGCGCGTGCTATGCGTGCTGGCC
>DATLQY010001224.1:0-11885 GCA_035534975.1 Pirellulales bacterium | reverse complement strand
GGTCGAGCCGGCCCAGGGCTTCGACCAAAGGCCGTTTCGCCCGCGCCAGGTCGGCCGGGGTTCGGGCAATGAAGTGCATTTTTGCGGAGCGGGCCAAGGCCGGCAACTCATAGATCGGGGGCGACCTCGGCTGTATGCCATAACCAATTTCCATGAAAAGGTTTAAGACAATCAGCATGGCTTGGCAAGCTGACACGAACGGTTGTCGCATCGTCGGACCCAAGGGCGAAAATTCAGGCAAGCTTGTTGATTTTGACCAAACTACCTGATAAACCGGTAATCTCCAAATGGTCAAGACTACCTAACCGCTACACTCACCCAACGACGCGTCTCGCGTCCTCCCGAATGCGTAGGGCTGCACAAGCTCATCGCACTCGAGCACCAGGAAGGTTTTCAACATGCTTCGCATTCTACTATCACTTTGCGCTTTTCAGCTACTAACCTGGATAGGGGGCAATCAATTGACCCTTTCAGCCGAAACTGAAGTTGAGCCGCAGGACACCACTCAAGAGGCCGCTGGGGTGGTAGCGCCATCCGGCGAGACCAATCCAACCACCGAATCGGAACAAGCCGCAGTCGAGTGGCACACCGATTATGGTAAAGCGATCCGTATTGCCCAAGCCCAGGAAAAAATGGTGTTCATCGAATTCCAATCGAGCGACAACGCGGCGCAGCGGCGGTTCGACACCGAAACGCAATTGGATGATACGGTTCGCGAACTGCTCCGACGATACGTGGCGGTACGGCTCCCGTTGGACGTCGAGATCACCGTTGGCGGCGCGGTTTCGAGGCTGCTCAATCACCCGGCCTTCGCTGAACTCAATGGACGCCCGGGAATCGCGATCATCGACTATGCGCATCATGACGCCGATTATTACGGACATGTGGTGACCGCCGTGTCGTTCGTACCCGGTAAGTTCTATCGGTTCCACCCGCGACACCTGGCGGTGGCCCTTGATTTGCCGCCGGGCACGCTCACGCAACGGACCATGGTCTTCGCCGTGCGAATTCATCCCGAAGCGCCGGCCAGCACCAGAGGTGAACTCGATCCGATGTTGGCTACCGAGGCGAGTAGCCATTCGACGTACCAGGCCCAGATCCGCGTGCAAGGTCATCACCATTGGGGGCGCAGGTTTCCGCGATTGAGCCGTCTATTGCCACGCGGGCTGCGTGCGCAGGAAGTGGTTGCCGAAAGTTGGCCGCACGAGGGGCTGGTCGACGCCGCCGTGGATTGCGTCGACAGTTGGCGTCAATCATCCGGCCATTGGAGCGCGGTGCGCGCGAAACAGCCGCGCTTTGGCTACGACATGCAACGCGGCGGCAACGGTATTTGGTACGCGACAGGGCTGTTCGGAAACTAGCATGGAACCAGCGTCGAACCCCCTCCGGGCACTCGCCGCACGGCGAGTTCCGGTAGGGGGTTCTTTTCATCGTACCCTACCCATTGGGGAACTGCCGGCAAAACTCGTAGAGCGCCATCGCTGCGGCCGTGGCCACGTTGTAGGCGTGCGGCAGGCCGTAGACGGGAATCTCAACCACATGGTCGAGTTGGGCCAGGATCTCCTCCGCCAGCCCCAGCCGCTCGTTTCCCACCACCAGCACGGTGCGGCGCTCGAACTCGAATGTGTGCAGGTTCTCGGAGGCGGTGGTTTGCTCCAGCCCAACCAGACGGTATCCCTGCCGGCGCAGAGCGGCCAGCGACGGAGCAAGGGTGCGGTGGACGCGGATCTCGACAGCCGATTCGTTCTCTTCGTCCACGGCGTCGCGAGAGATTTTCTCGATAATTTTCGCCGTACCGCAACAGATGACCTGGCGCACGCCGCAACAACCGGCCGTTCGCACGATCCGCGAAAGATTGATGTTACTCCGCAACGGCGCGCAGGCCACGATCAGCCCGCGCGGCACTTTCAACGGGGCGGGCTGCTTGTGACGCTGCTGCTCGAAACGGGGCATGACCCTTCTAGAATTCGTCGTCGTCCGGCTGATAACTCAGCACGTAATCCTCGAACCGGATTCGGCGCTCGTCCCTGGGCACGGCGGCGAAGAGCATGTCGAGCAATTCATGGAACCGCCGGGGCAGTACGCGATAGTAGTTGTGCTTCCCCTCGCGCCGGCACTCGATCAATTCCGATACGCGCAGCAGGGCCAGGTGATGGCTGACGGCGGGCTGACTCTGCTGGAGGATATCGCACAAGGCGCGAACGTGTAGTTCGTCGGTGCGCGTCAGGTAGAGCAGGATCCGCAACCGGGTTTCATCCGAAAGCAGTTTGAATACCTTGACCAGGTCTTTGACCACGGTATCCGGGATCTCGGGCAACGTGGCGTCCAAGGTCACGGACCCGCCGAATTCCTCTGATTTACCGATCATGCTTTTCCTTTCCGTTCCCCATCGACGCGCGACGCGCGAAAAGCCGCCCTCGCGGGTCCTTTCCGACATGGAACGTCGGCTCCATGCGGCTCGACGCTTGAGTAAAGCCAGTGGACAGGTCCACGGTCGTTGGTTACGTGTCGTTCAAACGAATCCTTGAGATGAAACTCCGCGTTCGGCGGCACCCTTCGAGAACCACAGAACATGGTTCACATTCGATCTGGAAGGGCGCATCCGCCGGTCGAAGCGTCCGGTTATTCTATCCGGCCGCACGGAAAATGAAAAGGATTTCATTGCCGAAAATATCGAGAAATACCTGCCGTCGAGTGCTATCAAGGCCAGGACCGGAATTTACCCTCCAGGCGAGGGGTTACTGTCGCCCTGGTTGACCCCGTCAGCTCACGGTGTCGTAGCGTGGATACGACGGTCCGCCTTTTCAGCGCGAGCGACGGCCGTCATAATCCGCCGAGCGCCATCGCGCAGGCGCCCCCGCGGGCCGGCTATTCTTCGGCCGTCGTCGCGGAGGTTGGCGGCGTCAAACAGTATTCCAGTTGCTCGACGGCGGCCCCGTCGGCGTCTCGACCGACGGCAACTCGTTGTGGATGTGCCCAACCAACTTCCGCTTTCGTCCCGCGAGAGTTCCGATTCAAGACTTGGTTGATTCGGCAAGAACGCGGGACTATAATGCGCGCCGCTGAAGGTCTCGCGGATTCGCACGAAAATGGCCGATGTTTCTCATTGTCTTGCCGCGCACCGCTTCGCTGAGCTGTTCCGTGGCAAGCTCGGTTGGGACCGAGCGTCCGTCGCTTTGGCCATTGCCGTCGGCGCGCGACAGTTTTCATTGAAGGCGGTGGCTCAACGACGCGGCTTCCACGTATTTCACTGCAGGGTGAGCCGTCGCCTTTTCAAAAGGACGCTGTTGCGGAAAGTACAACGGCGCATCGAGGGGTCGCTCCGCGAGTACGTGCTGATTTATTCGTGCGACGCCCCGGCCGAACAGTTCTGGCAGTGGGCGATCCCGCAGCGCGGTCACCGGAGGCGCCGCGAGCATACGTTTCTTTCATGTGAGCCTCCGGCGACGTTCGTGTCGCTGCTGGGCGCGCTACGGTTCTCGGCTGACGAGCGACCTGCCGCCACGATCGCCGATGTCAGGCGACGAGTCCGGGCGGCGCTGAACGCCGCGCGCGAAGAAGACATGGCGGCCAATCAGCTCCACGAGCGCGGAGGCGGGCGTGCGCCGACGGTGTTTGACGTTGATGCGTTCCGTGAATTGGTCGTACAGCACCTGCCGTTGGCGCGGCAATTGTCGAAATGGGTGCAACGCGAGTTTGGGGTCGAACCCGACGAGGCGGAGCAAATCGGCGTGATCGGCCTGCTTGAGGCTGCGCGGCGGTTCCGCCCCGAACGCGGCGTCGCGTTCGCCGCCTACGGGAATTTCTGGGTGCGCGAGGCGTGCCGCCGGTTCGGCCGTCAATCGGTGGCGCTCATCCGACTGCCCGAAAACGTGCTCGCGTCGTTCGTTCCCTTCCAACGTCGGCTCGAGCAAATGACTTTGCAATCGGGGCCCGCGAGGGCCAATGAGGAGTGGTTGTGCCGTTGCTTGACCGACGAGAAGTTTTTTCAGCGATGGTTGGGGTTTGAGCGTGCGTTGAACGTGCGATCGCTCTCGGACCGGCGCGAGCCGGAATATCGCGAGGCCCGTAACCTGGCCGCCACATGGACTGACCCAATCGAAGATGAAGAGCGCCAAGAGCGAGCGGCCGCCCTCCGCGCGGCGATTGATTCCCTGGCTCCGCGCGAGGGGCGTCTTCTTCGACTTCGGCACGGCATCGACGGCGCGCCGCAATCACTGGGCCAGATCGGCACGGCGGAAGGGATCACACGCGAGCGGGTGCGACAAATCGTGGCGCGCGCCGAGAAGCGATTGCGAAGGCTGCTGGCCGAGCAAACGCCGGAAGTCAACGATGGTGAACGCGACGAGCGGCGCCAGAACCGGGAATGGTTGGGCCAATATGCGCACATCCCGCTCAACGTTTGCCAGCGCGCCGCGTTGCTGCACCTACGGCGGTCAGGGCAGCTCACATTTTACGAGTACCAAATGCTGTATCACGCGGACCAGTTCGCTGCGCGACAAGAATTGTGCGGGTTGGAGCGCAGCGGCCTGGTTGAGAAGTTCAACGTCAGCAACCATTGGCTGTTTCGGCTGACGCGCGACGCAAGAACCCCGGCCTGACGCCCGCGAGGCCCTCAATTGGAGCAAACCGATGCGCAAATACGTACGCCGGACCGGCCGGCCGTCACTCCTGATTCTTGGCGGTCCGCGATCCGGGCGGCCCGTCCCCAATGACCTCATCGAGGGCCGCGGCGCGGACCAGGGACACTTGCTCTCTCGCCGTGGCCAGTGATTCCAATTCGATCCGTTCGAAATCGGTGAATGAATCCGCGCCGGGCCGAGAGAAGAGCTCCTCAAAGCGAGGGTCGTCCATCAATAACCGCTCGATCTCCGCTCGCATTCGCTCGTAGGCGGTATCGCCCTTCACGTACCGCCCCTCACGATGCACGTGCCGCACGACGCCCCGCCGGTCGAGCAAGAACGTGACGCTACGGTACGGATCGCAGTAGCCACAATCGTCGCCGCCCAGGGTCCATTGCCGGCGCGTCGCGGTTTGACGGTCGATGGCCACCGGAAAAGTGTAATCGAATTGTCGGACGATTTCGCGCACTTCGTCGAGCGACCGCTCGGAGTTATGGAACATGCCGACGACGGCCAGCCCCGCGTCGCGATAAAGCTGGTCGAACTCGCGCAGCGCCGGCGCGGTGGCCGAGCATTCTGGGCACGACGAATCCATGAACCAACGAACCAACACCACCTTGCCGCGCAGGTCGTCCAGCCAAAGCGGTCCGGCGGGCACCTGGCGATACGATAGAATGAAGGAATCCGCGGGTCGTTGATCGTGGGGGGGCCGAACGAGGGAGGAGTTCATCATGTCGCGCGCGCGTCCTTGGGTCATCTTGCTGGCGGTCACTTTCGTGGCCATGGTATGTCTTGCCATGTTGCGCGGAGAACGCGTGTCCTCCGAAGCGGGTGGCGACGAGGCGACGGCCGCCGATGGCACCGCGCGCGCCAACATGAGCGAAATGGAAAAGGAATTCGCGAAAGCCATGTCCGGCGCCACGCTTCGCGGTTTGGCGACGACGGTGCGAGCCGGCTCCGTCGTGGGTCAAAATCCCGATGAATATACGCTGGGCGACGTGACCAAGGTCGATGACCGCGGGCGGTGGAAGTTCGAGTTTCGAACCGGCGATGACCGGCTTCTCAAGACGCCGCCACTCGACGTCCATTGGGCGGGGGAAACGCCCGTCATTGTTTTCTCGGACATTAGAATCAAGGGAAGGCAGGGCACGTTTAGCGCGAAACTGTTGATCGATGACGACCAGTACGTGGGTACTTGGAGCGACGGCAAGTCCGGCGGACACATGTTTGGCACCATCGTCTACGTCAAGGCGAAAAAGGCGAAAAAGCCCAAACAGCCGAACGAGGACGAAAAGGAGACCTGAAGCGGGCCGTGGCTTGGGCTTTATCGCGAATTCGTGGAGGGCAATGCGACATGGAATACTCCGCAAGGCGCCGGTGCGTGAACGAGCTAGTGGAGAGAACGAACTGTCCGGCCACGTCCTTGAACTGCGTCGCACACACGCTATGATTATGGTCGTATTCCGGTAGTAGGGTTGTCGAGAGAGCCGCGCCGTGCGAAGGCGAGAACTCAGCGTCCCGCAACTGCTTCGATGGGCCGATGCGCACTTCGACCGCGAGGGCGCATGGCCGAATGTCGACAGTGGCCGGGTGTACGAAGCCACTGACGAAAAATGGCCGAACATCGACGGCAATCTCCGCCGAGGTGATCGCGGCTTGCCCGGTGGTTGGTCGCTGGCGCAGATGCTCGATGAATTCCGCGGTCTGCGAAACCGGGCGGCGCTGCCGCCGCACAGCGTGGAACTAATCTTGGGCTGGGCCGATGTCCACCACGAACGTACCGGACAGTGGCCGGTGTTCGGTTCTGGACCCATTCCCAATGCGTCCGGCGAAAGTTGGGCGGCCGTGAATGCCTGCCTGGTGCTCGGAGGACGCGGAATGCCGTGCGGTTCCTCACTGGCCCAATTGCTCAAACGGGAGCGAAGCGTGCCCTCGAATGCTGGACGAAAGAAGGCTTTGGGCTCCGGCCCCAATGCCGGGGCGTGGTCAAGGGTCGCCGCCAAAAGAAGGATGGAAGCTCGTGCCGCCGCGTCTCGCGAGCAGATCGAGTTGTGCCGCGAAGGCAGAAACATCCAGGCCCTTCCACCGTTCACGCTGGACCAAATCCTCGGCTGGGCCGATTCGTATCACCTGCGGCACGGAGCGTGGCCGAAAAGATACGCGGGTCTGATTGAAGGCACGGCGGGCGAAACCTGGGTCGCGGTCAATATTGCGTTGTCTCGCGGGCTGCGCGGCTTGCGCGCCGGCTCGTCCCTTGCCCAACTGCTGGCCGAGCGGCGCGGTGTCCACCCCGGCCGGTTCCGGCGTTTCACCGAGCAAGAAGTCCTCGCCTTGGCCGACGCACATCACGAGCGTTCGGGCACCTGGCCCACCGTCTTATCAGGACCGATCCCTGAACTCACGGACGTGACTTGGGCCGTGATCGACAAGGCATTCAAAGCCGGGACGCACGGTCTGCCTGGCGGTTCATCGCTGGCGCGGTTTCTCGATCGCCATCGCGGCACTCGGAAGAGCCACTCGTACGCAAAACTGGACATCGAGCTCATCCTTGCTTGGGCCGACGCCTATCACGCACGCCGCGGCCGATGGCCCAACATCAATTCCGGCGCCGTCGACGGGTCGCCCACCGACACCTGGAACGGCATCAACTCGGCATTGCGGAACGGGGCACGCGGCATGTCAGCCGGGTCTTCCCTAGCGCAATTGCTCGCCGAACGCCGCGGTGTACGTAACCACGCGGCCCTTCCTACACTGACGGAATTTCAAATCCTGGCCTGGGCCGACGCTTTTCACGCGCGGTATGGCACGTGGCCCACCCAAAAGTCCGGCACGATCGACGATGCCCCGGGCGAGTCTTGGGGGGCGATCGATCAGTCTCTTCACGATGGCCGGCGAGATTTGCCGGGGGGTGAGTCGTTGCCCGGCTTGTTGGCACGGTTCGGAAAGGGACACACTCGCCGACGGAAGGGATTCTTGACTCGCCGGCGCTTAAACCGCACGATAAGGTGATAAGCGGCCGCGAGCGGGCGTGACGCCACCGACAAAACGCAATTTACCCACGCCCAACTGCGCCTGGATGGTTCTGCTCGTGCCGCGCTCTTCGCGCAGCCAGGCCACCTCCGCTTGAAAAGCGTATGCCTGGACGCTGGCCCGGCGTCCTGGCGTCGCAATCCGCCAGCATCCGCCGAGCCAGTTCGTGAAAATCAACGACCATCGTTCCACGTCCTTCAATTCGCGAGCGATTGCTGCCCCATGACGCCTAGCCCGGATTTCCACAGTGCTAATCGGCCCTGTGGGGATCCAGGCTAGCTAGTCGTGTTTTGAGTTCCGGCCGCAGGATCACGACGCCTACCACCGGGAAACAACCCGACCCGCCACCTCAACCGGCGCAGGCTAAAGCCTGAATTCCAACGTTCGCTGATCGACGATATACCGTTTGCGGTGGCGAATGAGACAAAAAACCGGCTCAAGGTAGACCGCATTGGCCAGGTGAACCGTGTCTCCTGCTGGACGACGCCAAGTCCTCGCGGCCGCGGAAATGGTGGAAGAACGCGCCCTTCGTCACCTGTGAGGTGTCCAGAACCTCTTCCAGCTTCGCGTCGTGGTACCCCTTGAGGGCGATCAGTCGGGCCGCCGCCTGGAGGATTTTTTCGCGGGTTTCCAGCGCTCGCGGTTGTATGACGTCTTTACATTGGCCATTTCACAAACAGGATAGTTGGTTTGTTGTTGTAGCCCCTTGGGTGCGTCGGTCAAGAGACTCGGCAATCGCATTACGCTTCGGAGCAGGCCTCCCGAGTGTATTGCAGGAGGCGGGGAAGGTCAACAGAACCGCGCCAGACCGTTGACGCTGGCTCGATCCACTTGTATACAACGAACTGGGGCCACTTCGCTTGGGACTGACGAGATGCGCGGTCGGATCTTATTGGCGGGCTTACTGGCTGCCATGCTCGGAGGAGGGTGTGGCGGGCGGAGCGAGTCAAGCCGGGCGACGGCCGAGACGCCGCCGGCCAAGACCCTGGTCGTCTTCGCGGCGGCCAGCACGCGTGAACCGCTTGTGGAATTGAACGCGGCGTTCGAACGGCGCCACACCGGCGTCGAAGTGCGGGCAAGCTTTTCGGCATCATCGACGCTGGCACAGCAACTTGCCGCCGGCGCCGAAGCGCATTTGTTCCTCTCCGCCGACGAAAAATGGGCGCAGTTCGTCGCGGAAAAAGCGCTTGCCGCCGACTCGCGACCGCTGCTGGGAAACCGCCTCGTGCTGATCATGCCGAAGGGCTCCAAGATCGTCGTCACGACGCCAAATGACCTGTTGGACGACAATGTAAAGCGGATTGCCCTGGGCGATCCGCAGTCCGTCCCGGTCGGCCGCTACGCCAAGCAAGCGCTGACGAAGCTGGAGCTTTGGGAGCCGTTGAAGTCGAAGGTGGTGGGAGCGCAAGACACGCGGCAGGCGCTGGCCTTCGTCGAGACGGCCAGCGCCGACGCGGGCGTGGTTTATGCGACCGATGCGATCGTCTCGACTCGCGTGCGCGTGGTGTTCGAATTCGACGGCAGTCTGACCGAACCGATCGTTTACCCGTTGGTATTGCTCGAAGCGGCCCGCGGCGACGCGACCGCCAGGGTACTGTTCGAATTCCTGCAATCCGGCGAAGCCGCGGAATCGTTCCAACGGCATGGCTTCACGTTTCTGCCGGCAGAAGAGTGAGCCGTTCGTGAAAGGGAATACGGGGGCACGGAGGAAATACGGGGATGTTTTCTAGATAAATGGAAAATCGGCATGCTTTCGCCCGAAGAATGGTCAGCCCTGCAATTGAGCTTTCAGATCGGACTGTGCGCCGTCGCCGCCAGCCTGCCGGTCGCGGTGGCTGTGGGCTACGGCTTGGCACGGGGCACGACGACGACTCGCTGGCACATGCGCGCGCTGCATTGGTGCGCGCAGGTACTCGTCGACATGCCGCTGGTACTGCCGCCGGTGGTTACGGGCTATCTGCTGCTGGGGTGCCTTGGTCCGCGGGGTCCGGTCGGCCGGCTGTTTGACGAGTGGTTCGGCGTTCGGCTGGTATTCACCTGGCGCGCGGCGGCGGTGGCCGCGGCCGTGGTCAGCTTTCCCTTGATGGTCCGCTCGATTCGGCTGGCGTTCCAGGGCGTCGACCGGCGGCTGGAACTGGCCGCGCGCGGCCTGGGCGCCGGACGAATCGACGCGTTCTTTTCGATCAGCCTGCCGCTGGCGCGGCGGGGGATCGTCGCCGGTTGCGTGCTTGCTTTCGCTCGTGGCCTGGGCGAGTTTGGGGCCACGATCATGGTGCTCGGCACCCTCGAAGATCAGCAGACGATCCCTTTGGCCATCTACAGCCTGGTGGGCCAACCTGGAGGCGTGGAACGCTGCTGGCGACTGGTCGTCTTGTCGATCGTGCTGGCGTGTGGCGCGTTGGCGGTCAGCGAGTTCCTCGAGCGAAAGCAGTCGTTGCGTGAGTCAGCTTAGTTTTCGCTGCCGGCACCGGCATCCCGGCGGCTTTCAGCTCGACGTGGCCTTCGACACCGATCGAAGAGTGACCGCGTTGTTCGGTCCCTCAGGCAGTGGAAAAACCAGCGTCCTGATGCTGATCGCCGGGCTCTACGCTCCCGACAGCGGACTCATTCGATTGGGCGAGCGGACGCTGGTGGACACCGCCGCCGGCAATTACACGCCGATCGAGCATCGGCGCGTTGGACTAGTGTTCCAGGACCAGCTCTTGTTTCCCCACCTTTCGGTGCGCGACAACCTGCGCTACGGAGAGCGCCGCCGACCGCCGGCAGCCCAGGCGATCGAGTTCGGACGGGTCGTCGAGGTGCTCGAACTTGCGGATTTGCTCGGCCGCTATCCGCGCAACCTGTCGGGCGGCGAACGGCAGCGGATCGCCTTGGGCCGATCGCTACTGGCCGGACCCGAATTGCTGCTGCTCGACGAGCCCCTGGCCGCACTCGACGACGCGCTGAAAGACCGGATTTTGACTTACTTGGAGCGCGTCGTCGGCGAATGGCGGATTCCGGCGGTGTACGTCAGCCACGGCGCGGCCGAAGTCGCCCGCCTCGCCGATTGGGTCGTGGTGCTCGAGGCGGGGCAGGTCGCCGCCAACGGCCCACCGCAAATGGTCCTCGGCCGATGACACCACTCGCCGCCGGCTGCTATACTTCACGCGGTCGAGAATGAGACATGTCGGCCGCGTGCAGTATATACTGATGGCGAAATCCGCAGAGGTTGGGCAGGACGAGGGACCAAGATGAATATGACACGGTTGCCGCGGCTTTTTCTTTTTCTCACCATGGCGGCGTCTTGCCAACCGGCGCCGGCGGCCGAACCGTTCGACGGACCGGTCGAGTTGCTCTGGCCGGACGGCGCCCCCGGCGCGGTCGGAGCGGAACCGGGCGATGTCCCTTGGTTGAGCATCCACCGGCCTCCCATTGACAAGGTAAACGGCGCCTCGGTGATCGTCTTTCCCGGCGGCGGATACGGGGGCCTGGCCGACGATTACGAAGGTCACGAAGTCGCGGACTGGTTCAACTCGTTCGGCGTGACGGCGATGGTGCTCAAGTACCGCCTGGCGCCGCGCTACCACCATCCCGCCCCCTTGAACGATGCGCAGCGTGCCATCCGACTGGTCCGCGCGCGGGCCGGCGAGTGGCAAGTCGATCCGCGCCGAATCGGCATTCTCGGTTTCTCGGCCGGTGGACACCTGGCTTCGACGGCCGGTACGCACTTCGATGCCGGACGGAGCGACGCCGCCGAGGCGATCGATCGGCAAAGTTGCCGGCCCGATTTCCTGGTTCTAAGTTATCCGGTCGTGACGATGACGGGCGAGTTCACGCACGTCGGCTCGCGCAACAATCTCTTGGGTGAGAACGCCGACGCGAAACTTGTGGAGTACCTTTCCAACGAGAAACAAGTCACGCCCGAAACGCCGCCGACGTTCATGTTTCACACCAACGAAGACAGCGCCGTCCCACCTGAGAACAGCGTGCTGTTCTATCTCGCATTACGAAGGGCCAAGGTGCCCGCCGAGTTGCACGTCTACGAGAAAGGCCGTCACGGCGTCGGACTGGGCCAGAAAGATCCGGCATTGGCGAGTTGGCCCGCCCTGCTGGTCACTTGGCTGCGCGGGAGAGGGATTTTGGAAAGGAAATAGCCGCCCCGGATACTTGATGGACAAAGAAAACAAGGGCCCGCTTCAAGGCCAGAACGAGAGCATGAACGAATCTCCTTGGATCATTGAAACGACCGACGCC
>DATLQY010001223.1:0-13172 GCA_035534975.1 Pirellulales bacterium | reverse complement strand
AGGCGGAGCTCGACACGCTGCTGGAGGACTCGCTTGAAAAAGCCCGTTCAGAGCGGCGCTCCGCTCCGGGTTCGCCCGCATGATCACCGCCGTCTTGATGGACGACGCATTGTTCGTCGGCAAGTATCCGCACCTGCGCGTCGCCAACCCGGTTGTGTTTCTTGAAACCGTAAGAATTGCGACGGCCTCGTGATGAACCTGCGGCCCGCGCGTCGCAAAACAACAACGATTTGACGGACGATCATCTCCTGCATACGCTCGATCCCTTATGCCGACCGAGACCAGTCGTGGTACGGCCGCGCCGTCCGCGAATTGAATCTTGAATCGACCGTTCGTCCGCATGGCAGGCCAAGGAAATCCAACAACGGTTCCTGGCACGTTCCTGGCACCTTTTTCCTTTTTCTCCTCCCGAAACAACACGGCCGCACTTGGGCGGCGTCCGTTGGTGGGCCCGTTGCCCGCTGATGGCCGGCGGCGTCCCGTGCAACCGCCGCGTGGCCAAACTCTACCTGTGCGGCCGATATTTTGGCTGCCGCTGCTGCCACGACTTGACCTACCGAAGCCGCCAGGCAAGCCGCCCCGACCAACGTGACACGTACCAGCGCGCGGAGGCACATGAGCGGAACCTACAACGGCGATCGAAGAAATACGCCAAAGCCCAGCGCGGTCCGCGATCCTGAAATCCCGCAACGGATCGGCCGTCGGCCGCGATTATTCGTCTGATCCCAGGTATGGCGCCAACACTTTCGAGTCAAACGGCTTTAGCAGAAAGAACGTCTTGGCCGCGCCGCCGGCCGCCTGGTATTGTTTCGTGGCAACGACCTCCAGGGTCTTTTCATACTTGAACCAGGAATTGTCGAACTTTCCGTCCGTCGGCACTCCCTCGAGCCAAAAAACCTGCGACCGGTCGGAGCCAATAACGTTGGGCATGACGAGCACGTTCGTTTTATCCATGACTTGCACCACCTTGGCGTTACTGCTGCCATCGAATTGGGTCATCTCGCCGAACTGCCTGAGGAAGCGCTCCGTTTCGGTGCCAAATGTGCCGCCGTTGGCCAACTGCGCGGCCCATGCCTCGACGGCTCGCCCTTCGGCTGGCCACAAGCCGCCGGCGTCCTTCGGGCTGCGCCGGTTGGCGATGACGACGATGCGGGGTAGCGTTCCAATCATGCCGACTTCGAGATGTATCACGTCAAAGGGCGGCGCGGGCATGAAGGCTAAGTCGTCTTCCAGGGCCGCAATCTCCGCCGTGACCCTGGCAACATCTACCGCGTGACGTTCCCGCTCCTCCGTTTCCTCGGCCACGGCCGCCGTCTCAAGTTTGGGGATTTGCGCGTGCAAGTCCTCAATCTTCGCCTTGCGTTCTTCCTCCCGTTTTTTCGAGGTCATTGCATTGGGCCGCTTCTTCCGTGCTTCCTCCAGCTTGGCCTGCGCTTTTTCCAGCGTGGCTAGCTCCTCGCGTGCGCTTGCAAGTTCCTGCTGTGCCGGCGTCGGTATGCGCAGAGGCACGATCCGTTCCAGGGCTTCCGCTTTCCGCTTTTTAAGTGCCTCGTTACGCCAGGCCAGAAGCTTCTTTACGGCCTTGGTCGGCGCGGCCCCGTCGGCCAGACGATCGCCGGGTACGGCGGTCGTTGCCGATAATTCGCCGGTCATTATCTCGGGGTGCAGTTTTTCGTACTCGTCGAGCGCCTCCCCGAGGCTCTCCAAGAAGCGGACTTGCTGAACGAGCCTGTACTGGGCCTTCGTGATTTCTTTCCCGTCCATTAGTGCTTTGAACCCTATCACAGCTTCGTGCATCTCGTCCGGCGGAAGCTCGCCTAGCTTTTCCAAAAACTCTTCTTTCTGCGCCTGCAGGTCGCGAGTACGTTGTTGCACCTTTTCGTGCGCGGCCTCTGCGTCGGCTAGCTTCTGCACCGGCGGTGGATCATCGGGTGTCGCTGGGGTGGAAACTGGCGTCGTCTCCGTCTTCGCTGTTTCCGCCTTCGGTGAATTTGCGCTAGGTGCCGTTGCCGATTCGTCGGCAACGGCACCGACCGCCGCGGCAGTTGTTGGCCGTCCCGCCGCGCCTTTCCCTTCCGTTGTCGGTTGATTCTTTGCGCTACGTCCAGCCAACAGGAATCCAACCAGCGGAATCAGGCATACGGCGATTGCAACCACCGCCATGCCAATCAATCGTTTGTCACGTGTACTCATGCGGTATCCTTTCACAAGCACGGAGGGTCCCCAGGCAAGCCGCAGGACTCTACAAGAGAGGCGGTAGTGGGTCCAGCCAGCATTCCTACGAGCCCTGCTCAACATCGCCCGCGTGTTTTTGGATCTCATCGAACTTTTGTTCAGTGACGGTCTTTCCAAATTTTATGCCGGAAATCCCACGGTCGGATAGCTTAACCGGGTTGCCGTAGAGTGCCCACGAACGCACGATGTACACGCGATTGTAGTCCTTTTCTTCCGGAGTTGGCTCCTCGATGTGATCAATCACAAAATGGCCATACATCGTGCCCTCCCATGAGATAATCACGATATCCGGGTCCCAATTTTTCAATTTGTGGCGGTAACGCCGATGCTCGTCCGTTATGACGCCACCGCCGATCCATCGTTAGACGGTTTCCTCGTCAGTTAGGCCATGCTCGCCGGTCTTGTCATGGCCGAAGACAACTATCCCTCGTCCCATTTATCCCTCCCGCGGGCCGCCATAGGCGGCACAAAAAAAGAGGAGCGCCGAACCAACGCCGCTCCTCCAACCCCTGCCAAGGGGCACGATTGAACAGCACCTGGCTGGCGCTCCCTTGCGGGAGCGCTGCTCAAGAGTGCTGCTTCTATCGTTCAAGAGCGTTGCCGCTCAGGTTCGCAGATTAGGAGGCCCGGCTACGTCTCCTGAATGGTTGATGCCCCGAACGGCATCATAATTCGCCCGTGAAGGCACCACAACACACGGCGGCGGCGCCGCCGCCGGGCCGCGACGATTGCCCCACGAACGATGGGGGGGCTGCAGGCAAGCCCCAGCCTCTTTAATAACCACAACCGACCCGGCAGAGGGTCCATACGCGCGCTTTTTTGGACTAGACGTGGCTATACGGGAAGCGTATAGTTGTGGAAGTCAATGGAGGCGTGGTTTAGTTTGGCCGGGTCTTCTACCACGGTCGCGTGTAGCGCCCGTCCGGCCGGAAAATCCAAACCACGTAAAGGAGTCCTGCACATGCTGCTACTGATTGAAGAGCCATCGCCCCCGCCGTTTTTAGGAGTCCCCGATGACCCAAGGAGATGTAGACCATGAAATACGGAGCATTCAAACGCAACTCGATGGACTCGCGGAAGCCCTGCTAGTCATTGTCAACGATCATAAACTCGATGACGCCCAGCGTGCTACGTTCAGGAATCTTGCACGCGCGGCGGTGACCAGATCAACAAAGCTCCCTACTCTGGCCCTGGACGACCGGGTCGCGTGGTTGCACCGGACGCAGATGTTTGCCGACGCTGTTAGCAGGGTGCTGCTTGAATACTTGAAAGTACAATTGGAATGACTATAAACAAAAAACAACTTGGCGATGCGGTCCGGTCGGTTCGCAAGCTCCGCAACATGACACAGGCGGACCTTGCGGAAAAGGTCGGGATGGCCACGAATTCCGGGGCCATCCTCGAACGCGGCGAGCGAGCCTTTACCATGAATACCTTAAACGCCCTGGCCCGGGCATTGGACGTGCCGGCCGCCTGCCTGGCGGTCTTGGGCACGCCTAGCCCAGGTCCAAAACAGGCCGCAGCCGCGAACTTGCTGGCCAAGCTCCAGACGCTGATCCCCACGATCGTCGCGGCGGAGCAGCAAGAAAGGGCGAAGGCACGCCCAAAAAAGGGTCGGGGAAAGAGCAGGCCGAACCATCCGGCCGCGGTGTGACTTGCATGGTGGTTGGTGCCGACCCTACCGGAGCATTTTCATGCGGGTGCTTGCCCGCCGCCAGCCCAAGTCCCTACAATCTGCATGTGAAGGCCCCGAGCGCTCCGGGCCGTGCGCTTTTGGGAGTGATTGGCATGACCCTCGGTACGTGGATCGCGCTGGGAATCGTAGCGCTGTCGGCGCTCGTCGTTCTGGCGGTTTGGCGGCCGGTTCGCGCCGCGATGCGCGCGGCCGAGTACGAACGGGCCCGGAAGGTTTTTCACCAGCAGCGCGAGCGGCTTGAAGCGAGATTCATGCAACTCGCCGCCGCCAGCGGAAAGCCGCGCGACCTGCGTTGGACATCGTGCGATTTCGACAACGACGTCTCCTACGCTCGCGACCGCCACAGCCGCGAGCTGCGCGCGTTCGTCGCCGTGACCATTTCATTCGAGGCCGTCGAAGGCGGTCTCATGGAAGAGGTCGAGGCGGTCGGAAACCTGCGCGCTGCAACGGCCATGTTCCGCTGGCAGGATGGGCACTGGCGGACCGACGGCCGGGCCATCTTCAACCTCAACCCGACCGAAGCCATCGCCTTCTACCACGACGACCTGGAAATCGTCGGCAAGGAAGTCGCCGAGAGGTCGTAAAGTTAGGCGATAGGCGTTAGGTACTTGGCAACAATCGTTTGGCGATCGTTGTGGCCGTGCGGCTCGCGTTGCGTTATATTGAGAACTATGAAGTGCCCTTATTGCCGCGCCGACAACGACCGGGTGATCGACTCGCGGGCCAGCGAAGACAATTTCGCCATCCGACGCCGCCGTGAGTGCCTGGCTTGCAAGCGGCGCTATACGACCTACGAGCGGCTCGAGGAGACGGGCCTCAAGGTCATCAAGAAAAACGGCACGCGCACGCCCTTCGAGCGCGAAAAGCTCAAGCGCGGGCTGGAGAAGGCCTGTTGGAAACGGCCGATCAGCGACGAGCAAATCGAAGCGGTCGTATCCGCGGTCGAAGCGGACGTTTTCGTGCATTTCGACGCCGAGGTCGAAAGCGAGTACCTCGGCGAGCTGCTGATGAAACACCTGCGGCAATTGGACCAGGTGGCCTACGTTCGCTTCGCCAGCGTGTACCGCGAGTTTCAGGACGTCCGCGACTTCGTCGAGGAACTCGAGCCGATGCTCGAAGAATCGCGCCGGCGGAAACCTTGACCTACGCGAGTAGCTCCTTGATCACTTTCGACGGTTCGACGCCGGTCAGTCGCTGGTCGAGGCCCTGGTGGCGGAAGGTGAACCGCTCGTGGTCGAAGCCCAACAGTTGCAGCACCGTGGCGTGGAAGTCGTGGATGTGGACCGGATCCTTGACGATGTTGTACGAGAAGTCGTCGGTCTCGCCGTGGATGGTGCCCGGCCGGGCGCCGCCGCCGGCCATCCACATCGTGAAACAGCGCGGATGATGGTCGCGGCCGTAGTTCTCGTGCGAAAGCCCGCCCTGGGAATAGATCGTCCGTCCGAATTCGCCCCCCCAAATCACCAGCGTTTCGTCGAGCAGTCCTCGCTGCTTCAGGTCCTGGATCAATCCCCAACAGGGCTGGTCGACGTCGCGGCACTGGTCGGGCAAGCGGCCGGCCACGTTACCGTGGGTGTCCCAGTTGTTATGGTAAATCTGGACGAACCGCACGCCCCGCTCGACCATCCGCCGCGCCAAGAGCGCCGTGTGGGCGAACGAGCCCGACTTCTTCGCCTCCTCGCCGTAAAGCGCGTAGGTCGAGGCCGGCTCGTTGGCCAGGTTCGTCAGCTCCGGCACGCTCGACTGCATGCGGAAGGCAAGCTCGTACTGCTGAATTCGCGTGCGCGTCTCGGGATCGCCGAGGGACCGGTAGTTCATCTCGTTCAGCGCATTGAGGCCGTCGAGGGTGCGGCGGCGGATTTCGCCTGGTACGCCCGGCGGGTTATTGATGTAGAGGATCGGGTCTCCGCCCGTGCGGAACGACACGCCCGCGTGCTCGCCCGGCAGGTAACCGCTCGACCAGAGCCGGGCCGAGATGGCCTGCACTTGTTCGGTGTTGGTCGGTTTGGCCACCAGCACGACGAACGTGGGAAGGTTCTCGTTGAGCGAACCTAGTCCGTACGACGTCCAGGACCCGAGACAGGCCCGCCCCGTGATCTGGTTTCCGGTCTGCATGTAGCTGATCGCCGGTTCATGATTGATGGCCTCGGTGTGCATGCTGCGAATGAAGCACATCTCATCGACCATCTTGGCCGTGTGAGGCAGTAGCTCCGTGACCCACATGCCGCACCGGCCGTGTTGGTTGAATTGGTATTTCGAGGGCGCGATGGGAAACCTGGCCTGGCCGGAGGTCATCGTCGTCAGCCGCTGGCCCATGCGGACCGAATCGGGAAGTTCCTTGTCGTACCACTCGTTCATCTGTGGTTTGTAGTCGTAAATGTCCATCTGCGGCGGTCCGCCGACCATGTGCAGATAAATCACGTGCTTGGCCTTGGGCGCGAAGTGCGTCAGTCCGGCCGTGGCGGCCTCGGCCGCTTGCGCGTCGCCGCCCATCCCGTTTGCACCCAACAGCGAGGCCAGCGCCGCCCAACCCACGGCGTTGGTGCCGCGGTTGAGGAAGTGGCGACGGGTTTCGATTCGGACGAATTCTTCAATGGGTGTCATGTTCTCACTCCTTCTTGACTTGTTACCGGCCCCCGCGCTACTCGTTTACTCGTTCCCACGCTCCGCGTGGGAACGGCTCTTCGGCCGCTCCGCGGCCCCGTTCCTCACGTGGGGTAGGTTTCCAACCTGCCAGAGCCGTCTTTTATGGCAGGTTGGATAGCGACCTCACGACTTTCCTCGTTCCCGCGTTCCGCTTGGAAACATTTCCAAGCTATGGTGGGCCGTGAGCCCCGCTGCGCGGGTGCCCCTCCCAAGGCGAGCTTGTCTCACCCTACGTCGCTCCGCGGCCTCGTAGCTCGACCAGCACGTGGACGCGGAGCGTCCTGGGCCGCGTTCCCACGCAGAGCGTGGGAACGAGGGTGCCGACACTACTTGTTCAACACTTCATCCAGGTTCATCAGTTCATTGGCCAACATGGTCCAGGCGGCGAGCGCCGCCGCATCGAGCGCCGGGTCGTTCGGCGCCTCGCCCACCGCCAGAAGCTGCTTCGCGTCTTCGCCGTGCGTTTGGTAATACGTCAGCAAGTCGGCCAACGACGCTTGCGCCACCGTTTGCTCCTCGGCCGAAAGCGACCGGGCCAAGAGCCGGCGGGCCATCCAGTCGATTCCGCCAGCCGGAACCGCGCCCGCTTGCGAAAGCGCGTTGGCGGCAAGGCGCCGCGCCGCTTCGATGAACTGCGGGTCGTTCAGCGTCACCAGCGCTTGCAACGGCGTATTTGTCCGTTCGCGTCGCACGGTGCATACCTCGCGGCTGGGGGCGTTGAACACGTCCAGCGAGGCTGGCGGGGCGCTCCGTTTCCAGAACGTGTAGAGGCTGCGACGGTAGAGGTTCGGCCCCGTATCGTTGCGGTAGTCGCGCGTGTTGCTTCCGATCATCGCCACCGCTTCCCAAACACCCTCGGGCTGGTACGGCTTGACGCTGGGGCCGCCGATCTTCTCGACCAACAGGCCGCTGGCGGCCAAAGCATAGTCGCGAACCATTTCGGCATCCATGCGAAACCGCGGACCGCGCGACAAGAGCCGGTTGTGCTGGTCCTTTTCCAGCTTCTCAGGCGACGTCGCGGCCGACTGGCGATAGGTGGCCGACATGACCAGCAGCTTGAAGAACCGCTTCACGTCCCAGCCGGTCTCACGGAACTCGACCGCCATCCAATCCAACAATTCCGGGTGCGTGGGGACCTCACCGGTGACGCCGAAATCGCCCGCCGTTCGCACCAACCCCGTGCCAAACACCTCCTGCCAGAAACGGTTCACCGTCACGCGGCCGGTCAAAGGGTGCTCGGGCCGCAATAGCCATTGGGCAAAGCCGAGCCGGTTTCGCGGCAGCTCGGGCGGCATCGGCGGAAGGGCTTGGGGCGTGTTGGGATGCACCTCATCGCGCCGCTTGTCGTACTCGCCGCGAAACAAGATGTAGGCCCTTGCCGCTTCATCCTGTTCCTGCATGACATGCGCCACAGTCCCGCGCGACTGAATCGCCGCTTGCTCTTGTTCCAGCGACGATTGTTTCGCGACCATTTCCTGATAAACCGGGTCCATTGACGCGAGCCACCACTCGTAGAGCTCGTTTTTCTCGGGGTCACTGCGTTGGTCGGCCGGTTTGGTGGTCAGCCATGCGGCCCGTGTCGTGCGTGCAATGCGGTCCGCTTCGACGGCCGAAATGGCCCGTCCGTAGATTCGCAGGTCCTGGATAGCCAGATCGTCGATCCGCTGGCCGGTGTGCCGCTGCGCCACTTTGAACGGCACCTGCGTGCGGATCGTGTTATTCAGCCGATCGGCCTGATCAGTCGTGGCTTGGGGGCGCCCGTCGACATAAATCCGCACGCCTGCCGCCTTGCCCGAACCGTCGTAGGCAACCAGCACATGGTGCCACTCGCCGACCTTCAGCGGCTGGTTGGCCACGACCTTCAGGGCGTCGTCCGGCCATTTGCTGACGATGTGGATCGCCGGTTTTTCGAATTCCAGCCAGATGTCCCAACCGCGGTAATCGTGCTGGTCGTCCATGCGCGCGACGATCGACCCGGCCTGGCCCGCCTTGTTGATTTGCACCCAGGCCCCGCAGGCGAAGGCCTGGTCTTTCTCGAAATCGCCGGCATCGGCCAGCTCGATCGCGCCGCCCGGTTGGCTCACGAAGGATTGCGCGCCGACATGACCAGGCTTCCAACCCATGCCGGCTTCCACCGCCAGCGTGCGCGGCACGCCGTCGAGCGTCGCCCGCACGGTGTTGCCGCTCCCCTCGTCGAGTGGCACATGCAGCCGCAACCCCTCGGTCGGCGTTAGAACACGCACCGCCTCAGGCGACGCGGCCGGGAGCCAGGCGTCGAACTCGCCGCGCGCCGATTGCCGGCGCTGGTCGGCGCGCCCCTTGACGTCGGTCAACTCGCCGGCGACGGCGTCCCAGCGCTGACGCTCCTCGGCCAGCGGAACGAAGAGCTTGGGCGGCGTGTCCTTGATGTTTCCATCCATCGCCGCCTGCGTGGTATTGTTGAAGAACGCGGCCATCTCATAGAACTCGCGCTGCGTGAGAGGGTCGAACTTGTGATCGTGGCAGACGGCGCAGCCGGCCGTCAGCCCCAGCCAGACCTGCGACGTCGTCTCGGTCCGGTCGCGGTCGTAGAGCACCAGGTATTCCTCGGCGATGGCGCCGCCTTCGTTCGTCGTGATGTTGCAGCGGTTGAAGCCCGAGGCGACCTGTTGATCGAGCGTGCGCTCCGGCAAAAGGTCGCCGGCGATCTGCTCGATCGTAAAGCGGTCGAAGGGCAGGTTTCGGTTGAAGGCCCCGATCACCCAGTCGCGGTACGACCAGATCTCGCGGTAGTTGTCGAAGTGGATTCCATTCGTGTCGGCGTAGCGGGCGGCGTCCAGCCAATACCGACCACGGTGTTCGCCCCAGTGGGACGAAGCGAGCAACCGGTCGACGAATTGCTCGTAGGCGTCGGCCGAGGCGTCATTGACGAAGGCTTCGACTTCGGACGGCGACGGCGGCAAGCCGGTGAGGTCGAGGCTCAGCCGGCGGGCGAGCGTCCGGCGGTCGGCTTCCGGGGCCGGCGCCAGGCCGCGCTCTTCGAGCCTGGCCAGCACGAAGCGGTCGATTGCGTTGCGAACCCATGCCTCGTTCTTCACCGCAGGCGGCGTCGGACGCACCGGCGCGATCAACGACCAGTGGGCCTGGTACTGCGCACCGGAGGCGATCCAGCGCCGCAACAACTCCTTTTGTTCCGTCGTCAAGTGCTTTTTCGTCATGGGAGGCGGCATCATCTCGGCGGCGTCGGTCGAAAAGACGCGGCGGACCAACTCGCTTGAGTCGGCGTCGCCCGGCACGACGGCGGCCATTTCAACCGCCACCTGGCGCTGATCGAGCCGCAGATCGGCCTTGCGCGCCGCGCTGTCCGGCCCGTGACAGGCGAAGCAGTTCTCGGCCAGAATGGGTCGTATGTCGCGGTTGTACTCGATCGCGTCGCCGGCGCTGGCCAACGAAGCGATGAACACGCCGGCGCAGGCCAAGACACTGGAGGCCACACACTTCCGGGACAAGGTCTGATAACCCAGGTTCGTCATCCGCCATGGCTTCATCGCTTGGTCCTCATGTCGGTCTTCGCCGTAGGTGGGTGGTGCGATATTCGATCGTATTGTTTGCAGCATTGTAGAACGGAATTCATTCCGTTTCCTGCCTTCTAACGGAATGAATTCCGTTCCACAGGGCTAAAGCAATGCCCGGCCCCAGTATTTTCCACCTGAATCGATATGGTGCGACATCCTTCTGGCGGCCTCGCGGCGATCGCCCGACCGAAGCGCCTCGACGATTGCCAGATGTTCTTGCGATTCCTCGGCGAGCCGGCGGTAATCGTTCCGCTGACCGTCACGTTCCCAGGCCATGTCGCGAAACGCCCGGAAAAGAATCTTCAGTCGCCCCAGTTCGTTTGCCAAAAAGGCGTTGCCGCACGAGCCGGCGATCAGGTCGTGCAGCTCGCTGTCGATCCGCCGCGCTTCTTCGATGAAACGCGGGCGAAACGGCGATTTGACCCCCTTGAGTTTACGTAGCGTCGTGGCCATTTCGTCCAGTTCCGCCAGCCCAATCCGCCCGCACGCCTGGCGCACCGCTTCACACTCCAGCACCTTACGGACCTGGTAAATCTCGCGGACGTCCTTGGCCGATACGCGGCGAACGATCGCCCCACGATTGGGCAAAAGGTCGATCACCCCGATTCCGGCCAGGGCCACCAGCGCCTCGCGCACCGGAGTATGGCTCACGCCGAAGCGTTCCGCCAGTTCCTGGGTGCCCAAGTGCTGCCCTGCCCGCAATTGCCCGTCAAACACCTCGCGCAACAGCGACTCGACGATCGCGTGGCGCCTGAGCCCATGATCGCATTTCAGCAATTCAATCGGCGTCGAAATCGCCACGTCGCGTACTCCAGATTCTCGATCGCCGCCGGAAGCCATTCCTCGCTTCGCGCGGTCCGACTTACAGGTGGGGCGTGTCGTCGTTGGCGGGCAGTTTGGTGGGGCGGGCTTGCCACCGTCATCCGAAGTGCGAACCACGGCGGCACCCGCATGATAGCGGATGGCACGTCCCCTGGCAAGTAGATTCTACAGAGATCTCATTGAATTCTATAGAATCTGGGTCTCTTCCTTGGGCCAGGGCTGTCGAGATTACAGGGGACAGTCGGGCGGAGGGCGAGAAGAGGTGAGGGCGAGAGGAGGGGAAGAGGTGAGGGCGAGAAGAGGTGAGGAGGGGAAGAGGGGATCGGAGGGGAGACCGTTGGACGCGGGGACGGGAGACGCATCGACATTAACCCGCAGCGCAAGCAAGGTGGGGCCGCGGAGCGGCCGGGGCGACGTTCGGGGCACCTGCGCAGCGGGTCGGCGGAGCGTGGGTACGAGCGACACCCAACGCCGAAGACCCTGCTTCAACCAATGACCAACGACCAATGACAAATGGCTCCGCCGTTGGCACACCTTTCCTTCCGGCGGCAACTCGATGTAGAATTGAGCTGTCACGCTCCGGCCCGGAATGAGGGTTTGATAACATGGAAACGATTTCCGCCGATCACCTTCGAACACGCCGCCATTTCTTTGGCGATTGCGCGATGGGCCTGGGCTCGGTCGCCCTGGCCAGCCTGTTGAGCGACGGCAAGCTGTTGGCCGCGGACGCCGCGCCCGTCGCGAACCCCTTCGACCCCAAGCCGACGCACTTCCCGGCCAAGGCCAAGCGGGTCATCTACCTCTTCATGGCGGGCGGGCCGAGCCAACTGGAGCTGTTCGACTACAAGCCGAAGCTGCAAGAGCTTGACGGCCAGGTGGTGCCCGAGTCGTACGTCAAGAACAAGCGGTTCGCCTTCATCAAGCTCGACGCCAAACTATTGGGAACTCGGCGCAAGTTCGCGCGCCACGGTCAGTCGGGCGTCGAGATCAGTGAGCTGTTGCCCAAGCTATCGACCGTCGCCGACGACTTGTGCGTCGTGCGCGGCATGGCCACCGACGTGTTCAACCACGGGCCGGCGAAGTTGTTCGCCAACACGGGCGTGCCGCGGTTCGGCCTGCCGAGCATGGGGGCCTGGGTTACGTACGGGATCGGCAGCGAGTCACAGAACCTGCCCGGCTTCGTCGTCTTGCAGTCGGGACCGCGCGGCCCGCGCGGCGGGGCGCCGCTCTGGGGTAGCGGATTCCTGCCGACCACCTACCAGGGCGTGCCTTTCCTGTTAGGTCCCGAACCGATCTTGAACCTGGCCAGCCCGCCGGGCTTCGACCACGCGAGGCAGGGTGACTTCATCGAAGCCATCAAAGACCTCAATGCCGAGCGGTTCGACGCCGTGGGCGACCCTGAGATCGCCACGCGGATCGCGGCCTACGAGATGGCCTACCGCATGCAGACGAGCGCGCCGGAGTTGATGGACTTCACCGGCGAAAGCGTCGAGACGCTGGCCGAATACGGGGCCGAGCCGGGCAAGGCCTCGTTCGCCAACAATTGCCTCCTGGCGCGCCGGCTGGTCGAGCGCGGCGTGCGCTTCGTGCAACTGTACCACACCGACTGGGACCACCACGGCAACGTCGACACGCACCTGGGCCAGCCGCTCGACGACCGCTGCCGCGAAGTCGACGGGCCGGCGGCGGCGTTGCTTAAAGACCTCAAGCTGCGTGGACTGTTGGATGAGACGCTGGTGATCTGGGGCGGCGAGTTCGGCCGCACACCGATGGGAGAGCCTCGCGACCAGATGGGCCGCGACCACCATATCGACGGCTACAGCGTGTGGCTGGCCGGTGGTGGAGTGAAGGGCGGGCAAACGATCGGCACCACCGACGAGTTGGGCTTTTACGCCGTCGAGGACCGCGTCCACGTCCACGACCTTCAGGCCACGGTTTTGCACCTCCTGGGGCTTGACCACACGAAGCTCACGTTTCGCTCCCAGGGCCGCAACTTCCGACTCACCGACGTGGCGGGGGAAGTGGTGAGGAAGATGTTGGCGTGATTGCGTGCCACACACGCGTAGGGAACGCGCTCCTTGATAGGGGTAGGGAGGGCCGATTGGGTTCGGCCCCCCCTCCCTCCAAACCGGACGTGCAGTTTTCCCGCATCCGGCTTTCCGGTTGATGGTCTTACCTTCGAGAGGATTGACTGAACTTCGCATGGGCGGTCGTCAGGC
>DATLQY010001222.1:0-3600 GCA_035534975.1 Pirellulales bacterium | reverse complement strand
GAGAGTAGCATGTGCAGGGCCGCGAAGATCGGCCGGCCGGCGACCTGGGCCATGGCCGCCACGGGAAACGTGATGTGGCCGCTCGTTTCCCCTCGCGGAGCGTAGACCAATCGGAGTTGCGTGCCATTCATCAACAGGCCGATCGGGACTTCCGCCTCGCGCAAGAGCCGCTCGAACTTGGCATGTGGGCTGGCCTGCCAATGGCGCTGGTCGACTTCGCCGACGTCGTCGAGGTCTGTGCCGGTCGGCACGATCTTCACCAGCATCAGCCAGGGGGCAGTTGCTGGTTTCTGGTTGCTAGTTGCTGGTTCCTTGCTTGCGCTGCGGATTGGTGTTACCGGAACTGGCAACTCGCGTAGGGCATAGGTTGGGCGAAGTGTTTCGCTGTATTCGGGGACGGCGACTTCGAGCGAAGTGGGCAGGGCATCGCCGCCAGGTACGCCCGCCAGGTCGCCCGGCTCCCAGCCGAGCACCGTTTGCGCGAAGGCGGGGAAGTCGCGAATTTCGGGCACGGCCTCGTCGCGTTTGTCTCGCGGCAACGTTGCCAAGAACCGTTGCTGCTCCGAAGCGATGTTCCGGTTGACGTAGGCTTGCGCCTGCAGGAGCGCCGGAACCGACACAACGAGCCCGACCGGCTGAACGTAGCCGAGCCATTCGAGGTGAGCGTAAGTCTCCGGGTCGCGCATGGGAGCAGTTGCTAGTTGCCAATTACTTGAGTTCAGTGATGATGATAGCCGCCAGCGCGGCACCGGGGTAGCGGGGCTGTAGCATGCTACAACCGCCGCCTTGCCCCGCCCTCGACCCCATCCCCGCTCGCCGGGGTCGGTGAAGCAGATTTCCTTTCTTCGCGCTTGGCGCCAATGATCTGATTCACCATCGAGGCAAGCTCGAAGGGGTCTGACGCGAACACGGTTGGCGGCTGTAGCCCGCCATCTGATTCACCATCGAGACAAGCTCGATGGGGTCTGACGCGCGCGCGGGGCGCCGGCTGTGCGTCATCTGGTCCAGCATCGAGGCGAGCTCGAAGGACCTCTCAGCATGCCCACTGCCGAATACTTGAGGTGCGAACTTGGCGCCTCAAGTTGGTAGATCCTACCCCGTCACGGGCCACAAATAAACCAGCCCGATCGGCTCGATCCGCGTGGCCTTCACCTGGTAGACGGCGCGGATGCGCTCCGGTTCGCTGGCCAATTCATGCTCGATCATCGCCAGACGCCTGGTCCAGTGCCGGCGGTTGGCTTCAAGTTGGCGTAGCTCGTCCTCCGCAAAACCAAGTTGCAGTTGTCGCCGATCCGGCCGTTCGTGCTCGGCGGACACTTCGGCAATGTGCCTCTTCTGCGTCTCCAGTACAGCGCGCATCGCCTTGGCCTCGTCGTCGCCGCGCTTACGCAACATCCGCTCCGCGTCATGGGCGTGCTGTTCGGCGCGGGCTTGCAAATGCGGCAGCAGCTCCTCGACGTCGCGGGACGCACAAGCTTGAAGCTGCGATTGTACGGCCTGCGGCACGCTCCGGCCATGCTTGGGCAGGAGCGATTCATCCAACAATTCCAAGGTCTTGGTTTCCGATTCGCGGCCGTAGGGTGCCAACGGGGCCTTGCGCACCTTTGGATCGGTCCAGCGCGCGGTGACCGGCACCAACTCCTCGTGCAACCGCGCGGCGCCAGGTCCATAAAGACACAGCCTGCCCAAGAGGATCGCGCGCGGTACGGCGTCGGACGAATGGGCCAAGCAGGCCCGCGACAGATCGTGGTGGACGAGCCCTTGGGCCGTGAATCGCGCCAAAAGCCGCCGCACGATGCGGTGCGCGAGATGCAGGTGGACGACTTCGTCGGTCATCGTGCCGGGGTCTTCGAATACCACGGGCCGAATTGGCGACTCGCGGCGCCATTCCCATGGTTTCTTGCCGCGCTCGCGTGGAGCGCGAAGCGTATCCATCGTGTCGGCCCAGGTGGGATCGGCGCCGTCGCGCTGGTCAAGAGCGGGAAAGACGTAGCGAGGTTGCTGGTTGCCGGTTGCTGGTTCCTTGCTTGCGCTGCGGGTTGGTGTTTCCCCCAGCAACCGCTCCGCAAGCGGATCCGCCCCCATGAGTTCCAGCGCGCAGGAAATTGCCGAGCGAAAATGCTCCTGATTGAAAGCGATCGAATCCTGTGAGCGGGCCAACTGCGTCCGCAAGTGCTCGACCTGAATGCGTAACTGGTCCTGTCTTTGCCGACCTGCCTCCAGTTCTTCCTCGACCGTCTGCCGGCGTTCGGCGTCGATGTCCGCGGCTTCGATCTCGCGTTCCAACGCGGCTAGCGCGTCACGGCGGATGCCCGGACCGAGCATGTCGGCCAGCCGTGCATCGATCACCTGGGCGAGGCTCCCCAGCTCGCGCCCGATGCGATCGGTCTTGCGAACCAACGCCGCCAAGATACGGTCCTCGGGCCGTTGTTTGTAGAAGAAGTAGTGACAGTAGACCTTGTCGTTGGGCTGGAGCTTGCGGTCGATGCGGCCGTTCCGCTGTTCCATGCGGCTCGGGTTCCACGGCACATCAAAGTGAAACAGGTTCCAACAATGCGCCTGGAAGTTGAGGCCCTCGCGGGCCGCGTCGGTGGCGATCAGGATGCGTAGGGGGTGCTTGGCTGGGTCGGTGTTGAATGCCTGCTTGATCGCTTCGCGCTCGTCCGGAGGCGTGGGGCCGTGGAAAATAGCGATACGCTGCTCGGCGCGGTCCGTGCCTTCGATCGCCGCGGAAAGTTGATCGCGAAGGTAACGCTTCGTGTCGTCGTATTCGGTGAAGATAATCACGCGAGTGTCGTTCCAGGTTGGTGAGGGGTGAGAGGTGAGGGGTGAGTGGTGGGCGGGCGCGACGGCCTCTGGCGCGCGACTAAGCATGTGCTCGCGAATCCATGCGATCAGGTTGCGGACCCTGGCGTCGGGCTGGCCCCGCTCACTCTCGGCGATTTCAGTCATCTGGTCGAGCAACGCTTGTTCGCGAGCAAACAATTCCTTCGCTCTGCCACTGACCGCGGTATTACCCTCGGCTGGGCCCACGGTCGCGGCCGTCGCGGCCGCAACCTGGGCTTCTTCCTCCGCCTGCAATTCATCTTCGGCGAACGTGGCCCGTTCGTCATCGTTACCGACCGGCGCGGCCAGCAGGTCGAGTTGTCCTGAGGAAATGGGCTGCGACGATGCCTCGGCTTGCAATTGGCCCTCTTGACTCTGCTGCCAATGACGCTGCACCGTGCGGCGGTGGACCCGCAGCGTGCGCGCAAAGGCTTCGATCGACGACAGGAGCCGCTGTTGCAATCCGGTAATCAGCAAGCCGGCGGCGGCCTGTTTCCGCTTGGTTTCGCCGGCCAGGCGTTCTTCGCGAAGCTGCCGGTACTCGTCGAGCAGGCTCGGCAGGCGGAGCTCGGGGGCGTCGGCCGGGAGACCGTCGATGTCGATCTGAACCACTTTGCGCTCGGGGAAGCCCCCTGCGATGTTGCGAATGTCATCTTTGAGACGTCGCACCATGACCTCGTCGAGCAGCCTCCGTTGGACTGGGACGCCCCGGCAGAACCGCTGGGGGTCGAGGATTTCGAGCAACGCCGAGAAGCTGTTCGAGTGGCCGTTGTG
>DATLQY010001221.1:0-5007 GCA_035534975.1 Pirellulales bacterium | reverse complement strand
GTGGTCGCCAGCGCGCCGGAACGCCCGGTGGGCCGCAAGCGCAGGTCGACCTCGTAGAGCTTGCCGTAAGGCCCCAGCCGGGAGGCGATCTTGACGATCCGCTGCCCCAACTCGCTGAAGAAGTGCTGGTTGTTCGTCGTCTCGCCGCGCTTCGAGCGGCGGGCGTGGACCGTCGGCCCCTCGGATTCGTAGAGGAACACCAGGTCGACGTCGCTCTGATAATTCAGCTCGCGGCCCCCCAGCTTTCCCAGGGCCAACACGACCCCTTCGCAGCGCTGGCCGGCCCGCGGCCCGTCGGCAATCGTCGGCTCGCCCCACTTGGCCGCCAGCTTCTCGTACTCGCCGCGCGTGATCTCTTCGAGGCACGTTTCAGCGATGTCCGAAAGCGCCGCCGTCGTGGCCTGGCTATCTTCCTTCCCCAGAATATCGCGCACGCCGACGCGCAGTTGCATCGTGTTCTTGAAGCTGTGCAAGATCGGATCGAGGTCTTCGGCCGCCCGCGCCAGTTCGGCCAGTGTGGACTTCAGGTCCTCGCGCGTGGGAAGTTTGTTCAGCACCAGGCTGTCCATCAACTCGTCGATCATGCCGGGGTTGCCGATCAGAATGCCGGACAGGTAGGGACTTGACGAGCAGAGCTCAACGTAGAGGTTCATCGAGGGCGGGTTGAAACTGAACAGTTCCCAGAGCACTCCCTTGCCACCCAGCGAATCGCTGACCTGGGCGAGGTTCACCAGGGTCGAATCAGGGTCGGGCGTGGCGGCAATGGCCTTCAGCAAGCGCGGAGCGATGGCCGCGAGAAAGTGCCGGCAGCGCCGAGTGAGCAAGAACCGAAGACGCTCAGTGGCCAGCGAAACGAGGTTCTGGTAGGCCTGGGGCACGTCGCGGAACGGGTAGCGGCCCAACACGTCGGCAATCCGCTCACTCGGCGGATCGGGATCGAGCACCAGATCGACCTCCGGCTCGGTCTGCGCGTCGTCGCCGAAGGCGTCGTGCAGGAGGTGGTCGAGAATCTTACGATTCAGTGCCGTTTTTTGCCGGAAGTCCGTCTCGAAGGTCGCCAGTGCCCGCGCCCGCGGCCCGTCGGAGTACCCCATCCGGATCGCCAGCTTGCGCATCTCGCCTGGTCCGGCGGGCAAGAGGTGGGTCTGCAAATCGAACATGATCTGCAAGCGGTGCTCGATCTTGCGCAGGAAGCCGTAGTTCTCCTCCAGCAGCGTCCGCTCCTGGTGAGTGAGGCAGCCGACGGCGTCCAACCGGTCGATCGCCTCCAGCGTGTTACTGGTCCGCACCGCGGCGAGGTCGCCGCCGTTGAGCAATTGCAAGAACTGAATCGCGAATTCGACGTCGCGGATGCCGCCGCGTCCGGTCTTGACGTTGCGGGTATCGTCACCGACCTTGATCGTGCGGTGCTCAATCCGCCGCTTGAGGGCCTTGATCCCCGTGATGTCGGCCAGCGACAGGTAGCGGCGATAGATCCACGGCTCGAGGTGGGCCAGGAACTCGAGGCCCAGGTCCAAGTCGCCGGCCACGGGCCGGGCCTTGACGTAAGCCTGACGCTCCCAGGTGCGGCCATGCACGTCGTAGTACGACATGGCCGCTTCGAGGCTGGGGACCATCGGCCCGCGTTCCCCTTCGGGCCGCAGCCGAAGGTCGACGCGGTAGGCGTGGCCCATTTCGGTCGTTTCGGTCAAGAGCTTCACGACGTCGCGGGCCAGGCGGTCGAAAAACTCGCCGTTGGAGGTCGGCCGCGTGCCGTCGGTCGTGCCCTCGGCGTCGTAGAGAAAGATCAGATCGATATCACTCGAATAGTTCAGCTCGACGCCTCCCAGCTTACCCATTCCCAGGGCCACGAACCGTGCCGGCCGCCCATCGTGACGCCGTGGCACGCCGCGCTTCTCCTGAAGCTGCCGGCGTGCGAAGCGGACCGCTCCCTCGACGATCGCGTCGGCCAGGTACGAAATCTGCGAAGTTACGATCTGGAGTCGCTGACCGCGGATGATGTCGCCATAGGAAATCCGTAGCGTCTCGCGACGCTTGAACCGACGCAGCGCCGCCATGACGCCGGCCGTGTCCGCCAAGGCATCGACCTCGCTGGCCAACTCGTCCACCAGCACCTCGCGGCCCACCGGCTGCCCCTCGGTCACGCGCAGCAGGTCGTAGCTTTCCGGGTCGGCGATCAACAGGTCGCTGTAGTGCTGGCTGGTCGAGAAGATTTGAAGCAGGAACGGCAGCGCTTCGCGGTCGCGTTCGAAGAGCGAGCCCAGCGACAAGGGGTTGCGCGCGGCCGCCACGAAGCGGTCGAGGTTGTTGAGCGCCATGTCGGGGTCGCTGGTGCGAGGCAGGTGCTCGCCCAGGATGTCGCAAATTACGGCCAGCAAATCGAGCGTCAAACCCGCGGTCGCCAGCCGCAGCAAGTTCTCGTGCCCGTGCCGAGGGTCAACCAGGCCCCATGCCCGCAACCAGGGCTCGGACTCGGCCGAACTGTCGAGGTACTGGTGGAGCTGGGCAATCTGCATGGAGCGGCGGAGGTAGGATTTTCGCGCAAGGGGCTTCCTGCAAGTCTAGTCCTGAATCGTCCCGCGGCAATAGGCCACTCAGCGCAGCTTGCGCTCCGTCTCACTCCAGCCACGATCGGGACGTCGGACGCCCGTGACGTAGATTCCGACACCCTCCACCGACCCACTGCCCCGGCCACGGAAACCAGTTATACTGGATGAGCGTGGCAGAATCCGCCGGCGTCTTGGGTTGAACGAGGTCAGGGCGCGGTGTGCCGTCTCGGCTCTCGGACAGGAGTTTACCCACATGTCGAACGACTTAAGCCCAATTTTTCCGGGCATGGACCCGTACCTGGAAGAACCTTAAATCTGGCCAAGCGTTCATGCAAGTTTCATCGTTTACCTTCGCGACGCGATTCAACCGCTGGTGCGCCCGCGCTATTTCGCAACCATCGAAGCGCGAGTTTTCGTCGAAGGCCCGGACCGCTTGGTAGCTCCGGACGTTTGGCTGTTGCGAAACCCCTTGCGGCGCGGGGGCACGCCCGTGGCAGTGATCGAAGCTGACGAACCGGAGGTCGCGACGCTCGATTCCCCGGAAATCCACGAGACCTATATCGAGATTCGCCACCGCGATTCAGGACAGGAGGTCGTGACCATGATCGAGCTCGTCAGCCCGACCAACAAGTTTGCCGGTTCGGGACGCGATTCGTACCTCAAGAAGCAAGCCGAGGTCCAAGCCAGCCGGACGAACCTCATCGAGATCGACCTGCTGCGCGAAGGGCACCACGTGCTAACGGTCCCTGAATGGCTGCCGCGCGGCCGGGGGCCCTACGACTACCTGGTGTGTGTCAACCGATCGGGTGGAACGCGGGCGGATTACGAATGGTACCGCCGCCAACTCCGCGACCGTTTGCCGAGGATACGAGTCCCGTTGGCCGAGGGCGACGACGACGTGAGGATCGACTTGCAAGCCGTTTTTGCTACCACCTACGAAAAGGGTTGTTACCGCGACCGGCTTCGCTATGATGCCCCGTGTATTCCTCCGTTGACGCTTGACGACCAGCAGTGGGCCCAGCAGTGCATCAAGCTCGCGGCGACCGCGCCTGGCTTGCCGCAAACCTGACGACTGGTGACCGCGAGGATGGTGTCGCCGCCGGCAATAGGCTCACCGCAGCTTGCGTTCCGTCTCGCTCCAGCCCACGATCGGCACGTCGGAACCCGTGACGTAGATCTCGACGCGCCGGTTCCGCTGGCGGTCGGAGGCGGTGGTGTTCGGCGAAACCGGCTGATGACGGCCAAAGCTGGCGATGCCGATCTGGTTCTCGCGCACCCCGGCGTGCTCGAGGTACTCGGCCACGGCCAACGCGCGGGCGGCGCTCAAGTGCCAGTTGTCGGGGTACTGCCGGCGGGTCTCGCTCTTGACGATCCGCCGGTCGTCGGCGTGCCCGATGACCATCACCCGCAGACCGTGCGCCTCGGGCGACTTCAAGAGCCCCGCGAATTCGTCGAGCACGATGTGCGACTCGGGGCGGAGCTTTGCCTCGGCGCTGTCGAACAAGACGTCGATGTCGAGCTTGCTCGCGCCGGTGCGTGGATCGTATTCCATCGCCGGGTGCCGCTTGGAAAGTTGCGTGAGCTGCTGGCTCACGCCGAGGGGCACGTACGCGCCGTGCTGCTTGCCCGATACGACCCGGCCGTGGCCGCCCGTCGAGTGCCCCCGCGGCGAGCGGCCGTCGACCAACTCGGCCAGCTCTTCCTCGGCCTGCTCTTTCTGCGCCTCGACGCGGCGGGCATGCGCCTTGAGGTTCTCGTTCTCGGCGATCAAACCGTCCTTCTGTTCGACCAGCGCGCGGTTCAGCGATTCGGCGGCATCCAGCCGGCCCTTGGGCACGAACTGGCACCCCAACGCGCACAACCAAAGCGGCGCCGCGAAGGCGGCCAACGAAAGACGGCAGGCGTTCATGATTCGACTCCTTTCGAACCGGCACCGCGCGGCCCGCCGCGCGGGCCGCGAACCATCATCCAAACATATTCATCAGCATGTCCATCAACAGGCTACTCGGCTTGTAGGGCGTATCCCAGGCCCACATGTTCCGCATCAGGTCGAACATCATGGTGCCGGTCATGGCCAGGAACAGCACGCAGGCGGACAGGCTGATGACGTTCATGATCGAGTACTGCGCCTGGCGCGCGGGCGACATCGCCGGCTGCATGCCCAGGCTCATCACCGGTGCCGTCGCCCCCATTTGGGCCGCGCCAAGCGGATCGACCACTCCGGCGGAATCATCCGCTTCGAGCAAGACGCCGCCGGCCGGCCCGCCAAGAACGGTCGGGCTGGCGTCGTTGAAGTCGGCCTCGGAGTCGAGCGCGATGACCTGCGATCCGCTGTCTTGAGAGTCGTCGTCGACCGATTCCTCGAGCGGTGTGAGCAGGAAGTCGTCCTCGCCCTTGAGCTCCATCACGGCATCGGAATCGAAATCGGAACTGTCGCCGAGCGTTCCGCTCGAATCGC
>DATLQY010001220.1:0-3141 GCA_035534975.1 Pirellulales bacterium | reverse complement strand
AGCGAGTAATAGACGGGCGATTGCGCCACGCCGTTGAATGTGAGGGTCGCCGTGACCGTTTCCGTCTGCGTGGGCGCGGTGGGGAGGCTGGTGGTGAAATTTCCTTCGATGGTGGGCGTGGGATGGGCGGCCGTCTGGTTGTATTGCAGGGCCAGGTCGTCGACGCCGGCGGGGATTTCGTTGGTCGATTGGCCGCCGGCGCCGCCGATGATCGGCCGGCGGACGCCCACGACGTCGACGGGCGGCTTGGTCTCGTTGACGGCCGAGGTCACCGAGTACTCGACGTTGATCGTCGCCGTGGCGTGGTTCGAGGTACCAAAATAGTTGTCAGTGGCGTCAAAGTAGAAGCTATCGGCCGCCGTCCCCAGGATGCCGCTGCCGGGCGCGTAGCTGAACGAGCCGTCGGAGTTGAAGGTAAACGAAGTGTAGTGTTGGGGCAATCCGGTGTCATGGGCGGTGTAAGGGGGCGTGCCTCCCGTGGCCCCGTTCAACACGCCGTTGGCGGCGTTGACCGTGAGCGTCGACCCCGCCATGGCGACGTAGGTCTGGTTGTCGACGGTGATCGACAGCATCAAGCGGTCTTCAAGCCGCTGGGGGCAAATCGAGAGGCCGAGCTTGCGGCGGCCCGCGCGCTCATTGCGCTTCATTTTCCGTTTTTCGTGATTGAGCCAGAACATGGTTGGAAGCCTCGTCAGAGGGTGAGGGAGAAAGGGCAAGGGGCAAAGTCACAAGTTAAAGGTTAAGAGTCGGGGATGGCCGAGGGCCTGATGCGTGCGGGGAGTCGGGGTCAGCAGGAGGCGTTAGGCGTTAGGCGTCGGACGGGCGCCTCCCATCCGTGTTGATCAGTGTTCATTCGTGGCTAAACTCCGAGGGTTCGGTTTCGATCGCGGACGGTGAGGGGTTGTCCGGGTCAACTTCGCGCGGAGAGTTGACATTTTGTCCGCCCTGTCCTCCCTCCAATGGCTGGTATTGATCGAGAGAGCGGATTTCCCCCAGGAGCGCGGTTTTCCAACCGAGGGAGCGGACTTGCTGAACAGTCACCTGCTGAACAGTGAATTGCGGCACAGCGACGCCTGCGAACTCGTGTTTGGCGCCTCCCGGCGATGGCGCGCGCATCGTCCCGCTCCACGCTTCTTGTCCCAAAGCCCATCGCGTTTCGCCGTTGGCGACCGTGATCGAGCGCACACGCGATCGCCGTTTCGCGCGCTCGACGGTGGCCCACGAGTAGCCGTCGCCGCGCGCCGCGGTCTTGAGGTCACTCAGCGTCCGGGGGCCGTTTCGCAGCTCGTCGCGGAGCCACTCGGCCGCCGAACGGCGCTCCTTGGCCGCCAGGCCGAGCGCGAGGCCGCCGCAATCGGCGCCCTCGCCCGGCTCGACGCGCCATTCGACACCGGGCGCCGCGCCCGCCGGGCCGCGGCGAAATCGAAAAACCAGCGCGGCCGTGTCGCCGACGCAGCGCAAAGGATCGAGCGACCGGTGTTCCGGGAGCGTGTCGTCGCGAAGGACGACAAAGGAGCACAAAGCGGCGACGCAGGAAGCCAACGCGCCGAGCGCCCGGTTCGACGGATTGGCGACGCCGGGCAATCGCACTACGGCCAGCACCGCCACACCGAACCGCTCGGCGAGGCCCTCCAGCGATTCGAACAGACGCGTGCTTACGTCGTCGAGCTCGCCGTCGCGCCAGAGGCCGACGCGCAGAGCGTCGAAAACGACCAGGCGGCAGCCGCGCAGGCGCGCCAAGGCCTCTTCGACCTCGGCCAACTCAAGGCGGTGATCGGCGTCCTGGACCAAGGGTATCGCGAGGCAGCGGTCGAGCGAGGCCTCGACCGCGGCCAACCGCGGCGCCAGCCGTTTGCGCGTGGGCCCGTCGGCGACGAACAGCACCTGGCCGGCGGGGCGCCAAGGCGCGCCAGAGGGCTGGTCGGGAAACGGCATGCCCGTCGAGACGCGCGAGGCGACTTCAAGCGCGACTGCGGTGGCGCCGGCTTGCCGCGAGGCACAGGCGATGGTGAGACCGCGTGTCGCCACCCGGCTGGGCCAAAGCCACTCGGTTCCCTCGGCGATGTCCTCGCCCAGCGCGAGCGGCGACAAGTTCGCACGGGCTGGAGGACCATCGCATAGCAAGCCGGCGGGCCGCGGCGCGGCGGCAATTTCGCCGATCGTCGCGCGCTCGTCCGTCAGCCCCCCGTCCCGTTCGAGTTGGGCCATGCCCGCCGCGTCACGGATGCCGTGTAAGGCGCCGACGTTTTCAATCAATGAAACCTGCATGTCTTAGTTCCTTATGTGCGCTACACGGCGTGTCTTGGCCGTTGCGGGGCGCATGGCGCATCGCCGTGCTTCCCGGTTCTTGATCGCAGCCTCGCTCGGGCGGCCGACACGGTGACGCGCGGTGACGCGAAGTCGAAACAGACGTGCCGATGAGGAGGCGGACGCCACCCGTCCCTGGTGGGCAGTGCCCACGATCTGGCCGCGAAAATCGAATCGCTCTACAATTGGGAGCGGGGAGCGGGGAGCGGGGAGCGGGGAGCGGGGAGCTTTCGCTTCCACCTCGCAACCACGCCAAGATTTGTGGCGAGTCAACATGCCGGCGACTCCGACGGGATCCACAAGAAATCAGCATAGCGATCGCCACGTGGGTTACAAGCGCCAAATTCGAAATATTTTCTTGGGGATCGGCGCCATGCGGCGTTGGCGATGCGTCTTCACTCGTACCGTCGCCAAAGGCGTCGCCCTGCTTTCGCTTTTCCGTCGTTCGCCCGCCCGGTCGCCCAGGTGAGAATTCGTTCGTCCCGGCGCGGCAATGCTTACGTTTCCACGCGGAGCGTGGAACGAGGACCTCAAATTGCCGGAATACTCTTCGAGTGAGTGGCCCTTGGCAGATCCCTCTGAAAAAGGCTATACCTTTCGTAGCTGGGCTCGCGAGAGTTCAGAGCGTCGCAATGGCACAGAACTTCGGAATTCTCACGAATTCCGCTACACCTGGCGGCTCGCGGGGATCGTTGCTGATGGAATCGACAGAATCGTTGCAGGCCGTTTTGGATCGTGGCCGCGAGCGCCAGCGAGCGGGCGACTTTCCCCGGGCGGAACAGGCCTATCGCCAGTTCCTTGCCGTCGATCCCTCGAACGCCGAAGTCTGGTTCC
>DATLQY010001219.1:0-2464 GCA_035534975.1 Pirellulales bacterium | reverse complement strand
AAAGCACCATGCCGGATGCCCGGCCAATGCGCGGATGGCGTCCATGACGTGCGTGCCCAAGACCCATAGGTCTTCGCCGCCGCCGCGACGGTCTTCCTTGCCGCGGCCACGATATTCGAGCACCTTGCCGATCGCCCCTTCGGCGATCAGCCGCTTGACGGTCGCGAGCTTGGGGCTGTAGCGCGTGGGATGGGCCAACGCCAGCTTGGCATGCGTCCGCTCGCCGGCCGCGACGATTTCGTCGGCCTCGGCCAGCGTGCGGCAAAAGGGCTTCTCCATGTAGACATGAATGCCGCGCTCGGCCGCGGCCACCGCCATGTCGCGATGCCGGTCGAGCCACCGCTGACCGATGACGACGATGTCGGGCCTGGCCTTGTCGAGCAACTCGCGGTAATCGGCATACGCCTGCTCCACGTTGTGCTTCTTGGCCATGGCCGCCAACCCTGTCTTGTCGTCGTCGGCGACGGCGACCGTTTGGCAATTGGGCAGTCCGTCGAAAGCCTCGTCGGTGGCGTGACCGTAGTCGCCGCGGCCGGTGCGGCCGATGATGCCGATGCGGTAGTTCATGGCTCTTTGCGCAGACGAATCCAGTCGGAGTGAAAGGTGCCCGGCTTGTCGACGCGCTCGTAGGTGTGGGCCCCGAAGTAATCTCGCTGGGCCTGCAACAGGTTGGCGGGGAGCCGCGCCGTGCGATAGCCGTCGTAATAGGTCAACGCCGTGGAAAATGCGGGGACCGGAATGCCGAACTCGAAGGCGGTGCTCACGACATGCCGCCAGGCCGACTGTGCTTCATCGACGGCCTTGGTGAAGTACGGCGCCAAGAGCAGGTTCTCCAGCTTCGGATCGGCGTCGAAGGCCTCTTTGATGCGTACCAGGAAGCGCGCCCGAATGATGCAGCCGCCGCGCCATAACAGGGCGATGCTGCCGTAATCGAGCGGCCACTCGTGTTCCGCCGCCGCCGCCTGCAGTTGCACAAAGCCCTGGGCATAGCTCGAAATCTTCGAGGCATAGAGGGCGTGCCTGACGGCTTCGACGAACGCGTTCTTGTCGCCCTGGTACTTGCCGGTGGGGCCTTTCAGCACCTTGCTCGCTCGCACGCGGGCGTCTTTCAGCGCCGACAGGCTGCGGGCATAAACCGCCTCGGTCACCAGCGTGCTGGGCACACCGAGATCGAGGGCCAACTGGCTCATCCACTTGCCTGTGCCTTTGGCGCCGGCCTTGTCGAGGATCGCATCGACCAGGTCGCCTTTGCCGTCGGGGTCTTTGACGCTGAAAATGTCGCGCGTGATCTCGATGAGATAGCTGTCGAGCTCGCCGCGGTTCCACTCGGCGAACACGTCGTACAGCTCGGCGTTCGACAGGCCCAAGGCCTGCTTGAGCATGAAGTAGGCTTCGCAGATCAACTGCATGTCGCCGTACTCGATGCCGTTGTGGACCATTTTCACGTAGTGCCCGGCCCCCCGCGGGCCGACCCATTCGCAGCAGGGAATATCGTGCTGCGGGCCGACCTTGGCGGCGATGGCCTGAAAAATCGGCTTGACCAGCGGCCAGCCGTCGGGACTTCCGCCGGGCATCATGCTGGGGCCTTTGAGCGCTCCTTCTTCGCCGCCGGAAACGCCGGTGCCGATGAACAGCAGTCCCTTCGACTCGATGTATTTCGTGCGCCGCTCGGTGTCGGCGAAGTGCGTGTTGCCGCCGTCGATCAGCACGTCGCCCGGCGACAACAGCGGCAGGAGTTGCTCGATGACGGCATCGACTGCCGGGCCGGCCTTGATCATCAGCAACACCTTGCGTGGCTTAGCGAGTGCGGCAACAAGGTCTTCGACCGAATGGCAGCCGACGAACTTTTTGCCTTTCGCCCGGCCGGAAATAAAGTCGTCGACGACGCTGGTGGTGCGGTTGAAGACGGCCACGCGATAGCCGCGGCTTTCGATGTTCAGCGCCAGGTTCTCGCCCATCACGGCGAGTCCGATCAGTCCGATGTCGCAAAGTTCAGCCATAGTCGTCCGCGCTTGTCAGAAAACGGAGGTGCGAGCGTGCCACAAAGACCGCAGTATAGCGACTGGGGGAGCGTGCCGGGAGGTGGTCCGCGAGATCTCTGTAGGGAGCGGACTCCGTGCCGTTCCGCGCGCACCGAACGATCATCAATCGGCATTCGGCGGAACGGCACGGAGTCCGTTCCCTACAGAGTTTCGGCCGCTGGAGGCGCAAACGCGCGCCCTGGTCAATCCCTCACTCCGCCGCCGCGGCGAGGTACTCGTCGAGTTCGTCGCGAGGAGATATGGCCAGATTCGACTCGCGCAAGGCCAGCAGCGTGGTCTCGTCGCCACGCTTGAGAATCTCGACGCGGGCCAGCCGGTCGCGGGCACTGGGAATGCAGGCCACGACGTAGGAATCGCCGATCACGCTCAACCGGTTGTTGCGCAAGCTGACCTCCAACGCCGTTCGCTCGTCGACGCCAAAG
>DATLQY010001218.1:0-4023 GCA_035534975.1 Pirellulales bacterium | reverse complement strand
GACGACGATCAGTGGGAGTCGCACCTGGCCGCCGAGAAGCACACGACCAGCGCCTACGACCACGCTTGGGAGTTCATCGCCCAGCGCGTCCGCGGCGGCGGCTCGGTCCGCGAGACCGAAGTGCAACGTGTCATTCTCGAGCACTTCGCGCGGAACTCGCTTTCGACAAGTCATCCGCCGATCGTGGGCGCCAACGCCCACAGCGGCGATCCGCACTACGAACCCGTGGAAGGCCACGACGCGGAGATCCGCGAAGGCGATTTCGTTCTGATCGACCTCTGGGCCAAGCTCGATCGGCCGCGGGCCGTCTACAGCGACTTGACGCGAGTCGGGTTCGTGGGCCACGAAGTGCCCGAGCGGTTTGCCGCGATTTTCCGCATCGTCGCCGCGGCGCGTGACGCGGCCATCGACTTCGTGCGAGACGCTTTCACTCATCGCCGGCCGCTGGCGGGCTGGCAGGTCGATCAGGCCGCCCGCGACGTGATCGCCGCGGCGGGCTATGGCGACGCCTTCGTCCACCGCACCGGCCATAGCATCGGCCAGGAGACGCACGGCAACGGCGCGAACATGGACAATCTCGAAACCCACGACGAGCGACGCGTATTGCCGCGGACCTGCTTCTCGATCGAACCGGGTATCTACTTACCCGAGTTCGGCGTCCGCAGCGAAGTCAACGTTTACATCGACGCCGCCGGCGGCGTGCATGTCACCGGTGGGCCGTTGCAAACGGAAGTGTTGGCGCTGTTGGGAGGAACAGACGCGACAACCAACGCGCGGACGACATGGCGGTAACTCCAACGAAACCAAGGTCAACGGGCTTATGGTAAAAGTGTAGCACTCGGGCACGGCGCGGTTCAAGAATCATGTCCGGGAGCATGATTCCGTGGGGCAAGTTTCCAAGGGGAATGTGCGCGGCTCCCGACCGCCTGAAAATGGCCCCGCAAGCTTCGACGGCGAAACCCACCTGCTTCACTAAGCGGCACGTCGGACCGGTAGGGGGCGATTCGCCCAGGGAAACACGCAATACCCAACTCAATAGCCTGTCGCGGCCGAGCCATCGCATTGAGGCGACTCGGTTCCTGTGTCGAACCAACCGGTGGCGGCGGCTCCTGCCGGTCGACGTCGGTCGGCGGGGCAGGGCATGCACGCGCTCGGCATGCGTGGCCGCCGCGGCTCAGATCTCGCGGCCTTCCACCAATCCTGAAGCCAAGTCCAGGCTTAGGCGGACACCTGCACGGCGGGCTGACGCCCTTGTGCTGTCCGCCAACGCCTGGCCTTTAACACACGCGCTGCCTTCGGGACCCTGCCTTCGGCAGGGCGGCGTTCATTGCTCCGCCTTAGGCGGAGCGAACTTGAGCTTCTCGATCAGCTTGACGACCGTGCCGGTCGCGGGATCGAGGTAGCCCGAAATCGCGGTGATCGCCGAGACGGCGTTCGCGTAGCGAAGATTGTAATCGCAGTCCAACTCGACTTCGGCCTGGGAGGCGAGCGAATTGGGACCGGTGTCGGTGCCAACGATGTTCATGATCTGCTGGTGCAGGACGTTAAAGCTCGTGGTCGCCGGATTGTCGCCCAGCTTGATGCTGGCCAGGTTCCCCTGGTCGTCGGCTTGCAGGCGGACTTTGATCGGAGGCAAGGGAACGTCGGAAGACGAGCTGGCCGCCGAGGCAATAGGCATCTTGATGTTGAAGTCGCCCTCCTGGGTGGCGATCTTGAAGCTCATCAGGAAGAACGTCAGCAATTGAAACACGATGTCGATCATCGGCGTCATCTGCATTTCGACCTTGTCGTTGCCGGCCGCGGCGGATTTGCGAATCTTCATGGGTTATGGGCCGCTGGCCTTCTCCTGTTTGACGCGCAGGGCGAACTTCTCGAAACTATTGTCCTGGCACTTCTTGATCAGTTCCTGCACCACGCCGGTCTTGGCGGTGCCATCGGCGCGGATGATCACGGTCGACTCGGCGACGCTCTTCTTTTTCGCTTCGAGCATTCGTTTTTCGGTCAGTAAATTCGGGCCCATTTCGGCAATCTTCAACTCGTCGCCGTTGAAGAGGACCGTGCCCTTTTTGGTCAGTTGCAAGACCAAGGGCGACTCCAAGGGGGCGTCGGGCGGTTTGGCCAATTCGCTCGAAGGAAGCTGGATCCGCGCGTCTTGCTCCCCTTCGCCGAAATTCAAGAGCACCATGAAGAAGGCGATCAACTGGAACGTCATGTCGATCATCGGCGTCATGTCGGCCTCGGCCGTGACGGCGTATTCCTTGCGTTTTGGCATGCGCCGCTCCCTTAGGGTTTCTTGCCGCCGACGCCCTGGAAGCGGGACATCAGACCTTCACTCAAAATGCCCACTTCGAGCGTCAGGCGCGCCATACGGTTGCGCATGATGCCGAAGATGGCGATGGCCGGAATCGCCAGCCACAAGCCGACCAGCGTGGTGATCAAGGCCATCTGAATACCCGCGGCCAATTCCGACGGCTTGGGCTGCGCGCTGCTCTTGGCGATCACCTCGAACGCGTTCACCATCCCGTCGACCGTGCCCAACAGGCCCACCATCGGGCTGATCGTGCCGATCAGGGCGATGTAGCCCAGGCGGTGCTCGAGCTTCATGGTCTCTTCCTCGCCGACCTCCTGCATGGCCTCGATGGCCTGCTGGTAGCCCGATTGAAGCTTGCCCAGGCCGGCCGAGAGGACGTGGCCCAGGAACGAATCGTCGTTCTTGGCCAATTCGTAGGCCTCCTGGTACTTCTTTTCGTTGAGGCAGGCATCGAAGGCCTCGACCAACTGCAAGGGCACGATGCTCGAACGCCGTAGCGTAAGCACGTTCATTACGATCAGCGCCACGAACGTGAACGAGAGGAAAAGAAAGGCGATCACGTACTTTATGCCCAATGCCTTGTAAAAGAACTTCAGTTGGCTCTCGGTCGGCGGGGCGTCGGCGTCGGCGGTCGCGTCCCCGGCCGGCTTGACGTCGGGCTTCGCCGGCGCCTTGTCGGCCACGTCCTCCTCGTCCTCCTCCTGTGCTTGCGCCACGCTCGGGCCGTGCAGCGCCACGGCGCCGAACACGCCCCAAGCCAACAGCGAAAGGCCGCACAGTCCGGTTGCCAAGCACCTCAACGAATACCGAAAACGCATGGTCGCCTCCGAGAAATTGGTTCGTTCGTGGTGGGGGCCGCGTTGGCCTTCCACCGTTTCGTAAAAGGGGATGTGGGGATGCAAGCGAAAGGATGAAGGATGAAGGATGAAGGCAGGGCCTGCTGCCATAAACTTTCTCCTTCCCACTTTCAACTTTCCACTTTCACCCTTTCTTCTATTTTCCTCATCCCCTTATCCCCTCCGTATCCCGTTATCCCCCTTGAAAAAACGTTTCTATTCGTGTTGATCGTGTCAGAGTTTGGCCCAAGGGCTGCTGGGATAGCGGTCCTTGAGCAACTGGGCGGCTTGCACGGCGCGTTCCGGCTTTCCGATGTCATTCCACAACTTCGCCAGGTTCCAAAGCGCTTCGGCGTGGGCCTGGGGGTTCGAGAAATAGAGCACGTCGACGTGCAAGAAGGCCAAGAGCGCGGGCTTGGCACTGTCGGTCTTCTTGCGATAGCAGTTGCCCATGGTCACGTAGGCGCGGGCGTGCAGGTCGCCTTCTTCGGGCGGCAGCTTGGCGATGGCTCCCTCGATCAGCTTGATGCCTTCCTCGGGGTTGCCCGTCTCGGCCAGGCAGGCGGCCTTGCCCAGCATGGCGGCCTGCTGCTGGGCCTCGGCCATGGCGCCCTTGGCCTTGGCCGAAAGTTCCAAGGCGACGTCGAAGGCCTGTTGCGCCTCGGCGAATTTCTTCTCGGCCAGAAGCGCGCGGCCCGTCGCCACGCCGGCCCGCATCTTGTACTCGTCGAAGGGGGAATCGGCCAGAGCCTTGTAGTACTCGGTGGCGTCCTTGTATTTTTGCGCGGCCACGAGCAAGTCGCCCAGGATCTCGTGGGCCGGCAACACGTGGTAGTTGTCAGGGTAGTCCTTGACGAAGGCCCTCATTTCCTTGCC
>DATLQY010001217.1:0-8578 GCA_035534975.1 Pirellulales bacterium | reverse complement strand
CTGCCGCCGTGACAAGCGGCGGAATAGGCCATCATCTCGTTCGGTCACGCGGTTCTCCTGCTTGTTTCGCACGCACTGCTCGCCCCGAAGCTTCATTGTAACCGCCTACGGCATGATGGCTACCGTTCGATGGTGAGGCTGGTAGAATGCGGGATCGCTGGATCTCCGGCTGTTTGCGGCCCGAATTCAGGAGGTAACGATGTTCCGACTTTCGATCTGCGCCGAAACGGTATTTGGCGACTTGCCGTTCGAGCTGCGTCTGAAGGAGATCGCCGCGGCGGGATTCCTTGTCGACTTCTGGCGCTGGATCGGCCATGACGTCGAACGAATCGCGGCGGAGCCGGGCGTGCAGATCAGCAGTTTCACCGGTTACATCGCGGGGAGTCTCGTCCACCCGGACGGCTTGGACACGTTCCTCGACGGGGTCGAGCAGACATTGGCCGTCGCGGCAAAGCTGCGGTGCCGGGAATTGGTGCTCTCGACGGGCGAGATCGACGACCAAGGTCAGGTCGTTCACCGGATTGCCGCCCATCCGGCCACGCGATGGATCACGGCATACAAGGGGCTGTGCCGGATCGCCGAAATGGCCGAGGAGCACGACGTCACGTACAGTCTGGAGCCGCTGAACACCAAGCATGACCATCGCGGTTACCCGCTGCCCCATGCCGAGGACGCCGTGCGGCTCATCGAAGCCGTGGGTAGTCGGCGAATCCGGCTGCTGTTGGACGTTTATCATACTCAGATCGAGGAAGGCAATGTCACTCAAGTCATCCGCGACTTCGGAGAGTTCTTAGGTTACGTTCACGTGGCCGACGTGCCCGGACGCCATGAACCCGGCACGGGCGAGATCAATTACCCGCACGTCGTGCGGGCATTACGCGAGGTTGGCTACGACGGGGCCGTCGCACTTGAGGCGTACCCCGCCGGCAATTCCCACCAGGCGATGAGCCGCTTCCGCGAAGTATTCTCGTGTAAGAGTTAGCTGATCGATCCAATACGATTCATCACGTAAAGTTCGACGCGGGAGGGATGGCGATGCTCAAGTTTCACGGACGTGCGGAAAGCCACGATTGCTCAGGCGCTACGCGGCGGGATTTCTTGCAAGTCGGCGCCGTCGGGCTGGGAGCGCTCACCTTGCCGGCGCTGCTGCGCGCGCGCGCGGCGCAGGCGGCCGATGCGCGGCGCGACACGGCCGTCGTTTGGTTGTTTCTTTCGGGCGGGCCTTCACACATCGACACCTACGACATGAAGCCGGCCGCTCCTGCGGAATTCCGGGGCCCTTTCCACCCGATCCAAACCAATCTGCCGGGAACGTCGATCTGTGAGCTGATGCCCAAACAGACGCGCGTCATGGACAAGCTGTCGATTGTCCGCACTTTCAGCCACGCCGATGGCAATCACGGCAGCGCGGTCCACTGGGTGGCAACGGGAGTTTTGTTTCCGCCGGCCGATCTGGGTGAACCGCAGATCGCGCCGTTTCCAGGCTCGGTGGCCGCCAGGGTGCGAGGCACGAACCCTCAGACGGGCATGCCGCCCTACGTGTCGCTCAACCGTATGCCGACCTCCGATGGCCCGGCCTACCTGGGTGTCGGCTGTGCGCCGTTGGAGACAAGTGGTCCCGCCCGGCGAGATCTGACGCTGCCCACCGAGATCAATCTGGAACGGCTGCGCGATCGCCGCCACTTGCTCGGACGCTTCGACCGGCTGCGCCGCGACTTGGACGCGCGGGGCACGATGAGCGGCATGGACGCCTTCGAGCAACAGGCCTTCGACCTGGTTTTGGGGAAACAGGCTCGCGAGGCATTCGACCTTTCGCTCGAAGACCGGCGCGTCGTGGCGCGGTACGGCGGCGGCTTGGGCGAGCAGATGCTGGCGGCGCGGCGGTTGTGCGAAGCGGGCGCGGCGTTCGTGACCATCGAATGGTGCGGCGGCGGTCGTTACGGCTGGGACGGCCACGCGCGCTGCTTCGAGTTTCTCGAAAAGCACTTGCCGCAACTCGACCACGCGGTGGCCACCTTCGTCGACGACGTGGCCCAACGGGGCCTTGCCGAGAAGATCCTGCTGGTCGTGCTCGGGGAGATGGGACGCACGCCCAAGATCAACGAACGCGCCGGCCGCGACCATTGGCCCCAGGTGATGTTCGTCACCTTGGCGGGCGGCGGCTTGAAGATGGGCCGGATTGTGGGCGAGAGTTCGGAGCGGGGTGAAACGGCCCTGACACGCACTTACGCCGCCGGGGATTTGCTCGCCACAGTTTACCACGTGCTGGGAATCGACCCTGGCCTGTCCTTCTACAACAACAGCGGGCGGCCAGTGCCGATTCTTCCCGACGGCAAACCGGTCGCCGAGTTGCTGTAGGTCTGCCAGGACCTGAGATCGCGTTGCCGTCGGCCGAGCCGATGGAGCCTTGAGCCACGTCTTGACCGGCACCTGGAAACCGAATATACTAAAGTAGTTTCCTAGGTTTTCCAGCGCGGCTAGCGGTTCAACCGGGGCCAAAGGTCCGGCAGGGGCCAGGTGGTCGACAGGGGCCAGATGTTCGACAGAGCCGTGCAATGCGCCTTCGAAAAAACCCAGCGAAGCCGCGGCCCATCGAAACCACGGCTCGGCCACGGATCGTTGCCGCGGCTCGGCGGCACTTTCTCGCCCACGGCTTCCGCCACGTCACCATGGATGACCTCGCCAAGGAGCTGGGCATGAGCAAGAAGACGATGTACGCCCATTTTCCCGGCAAGAGCGCTCTCCTGGAGGCCGCGCTGCTCGACAAATTCAACGATCTCGAGGCCGAGTTGGCCCTCATCACATCGGAAGGCGCGTGCGATTTCCTCACCGGCCTGCACCGTTTGCTGAGCCACGTGCAGCGGCACACCGAAGAGGTTCAGCCGCCCTTCTTGCGCGACGTGCGGCGGGAGCCGGAACTATTCAAGCTGATCGAGGGCCGGCGGCGAGAGGTGATCCAGCGCCATTTCAGAGCGCTGCTCGAAGTGGGGCGCCGGGAAGGATTGATCCGCAAGGACGTCCCCGTGCGTCTGATCATCGAGATTCTGCTCGGCGCCGTGCAGACGATCATGAACCCTCCCCGCATGGCCGAGCTCGGTCTCACGCCCAAGACCGGCTTCACCGGCATCATCACCGTCGTGCTCGAGGGCGTGCTCGATCCGAAGGGGAGGCGGTAACGATGCGTCGTTCGCCGGCCGCGAATCGACTGCTTTGGTCCGGCATGGCGGCGGCGCTGCTGGGCGGCCTGGCTGGTTGCGGTCGCCCGGAGCCCAAGGGTTTGCAAGGTTACGTCGAGGGGGAGTACGTCTATGTCGCCTCACCGCTGGCGGGGACGCTCGAGTCGCTCGACGTGTCGCGCGGCGCGCAGGTGCGAGCCGGCGAGCGGCTGTTCACGTTGGAGAGCACGGCCGAAGAGGCCGCGCGCAACGAAGCCGAACGACGGCTGACTCAGGCCCGCGCGAACGCGGAAGACGCCAAGAAAGGGATGCGGCCATCGGAGTTGGCGTCGCTCGAAGCGCAATTGAAGCAGGCGCAGGCGGCGTTGGCGCTGGCCGAAAAGGACTTCACCCGGCAAGAAAAACTGCTCTCCTCCAGCGCCACATCCAGGCAGGATTACGATCGCGCCGGATCCACGCTCGAACAGGACCGCCTGCGCGTCGAGCAATTGGAGGCCGATCTGCGAACCGCGCGGCTGGGCTCTCGCCAGGACCAGGTGCTGGCGGCGGGGGCCTTGGTCCGAGCGCTCGAAGCGGCGCTGGCCAAGGCCCAATGGGAACTCTCGCAGAAATCCCTCGATGCGCCGAAGTCGGGCCTGGTATTCGACACGCTCTTTCGCGAGGGCGAATGGGTTGCCGCGGGCCGTCCCATCGTCGTGCTCTTGCCTCCCAAAAACATCAAGGTCCGGGCCTTCGTGCCCGAGACGCGGATCGCCGCGATCAAGACCGGCGACGCCGTGCGCGTTCGCGTCGACGCCATCGAAGAGCCGTTGGCGGGCCATGTGAGTTACGTATCTCCTCGGGCGGAGTTTACCCCGCCGGTGATCTACAGCCAGGAGAGCCGGGCCAAGCTGGTGTTCATGATCGAGGTGGTCTTCGACCCGACGGATGCGGAAAGGCTGCATCCCGGCCAGCCGGTGGACGTGTACCTGGGGCCTTGAATCATGGCCAACGAACGGGCGATCGATGTTCATGGCATGACCAAGCGATTCGGCGTCCACACGGCCGTCGACGCGATCGACCTTGCCGTTGACCAGGGCGAAGTCTGCGGTTTTCTCGGTCCCAACGGCAGCGGCAAGACGACCTTCATCCGCATGTTGTGCGGGCTGCTGCATCCCGACGCAGGCAGTGGCACCTGTCTGGGTCACGACGTCATCTCCGCCAGCGAGGTCATCAAGCGCGAGGTGGGCTACATGACCCAGCGGTTCAGCTTTTGGGAGGATTTGACGATCGCCGAAAATCTTAACTTCGTCGCGCGGATGTATGGCTTGCCAAACCGGCGGCGGGCCGTGAAGGAGAGCCTTGAACGGCTCGGCTTGTCCACGCGGCGCGACCAGCTCGCTGGTCAGCTTTCGGGCGGCTGGAAACAACGCCTGGCCCTCGCCGCGTGCCTTATTCACCGGCCGAAGCTGCTGCTGCTCGATGAGCCGACCGCCGGGGTCGACCCCAAAGCGCGCCGTGATTTCTGGGAGGAGATTCATCAACTCGCCGGAGAAGGGTTGACGTTTCTGATCACCACGCACTACATGGATGAAGCCGAGCGCTGCCATCGGCTGGCCTACATCCTCGACGGGAAGCTGCTGGCCCACGGCACGGTCGCCGACGTGATCGAGCAGGCGCACCTCACGACCTGGTCGGTGGCCGGGCACGGCTTGCTCAAGCTGGCCGACAAGCTGCGGGGTCGGCCGGGCGTGCGTCAGGTGGTGGCTTTCGGCACGGTGCTGCACGTGAGCGGCGACGACGACGCGGCGCTCGAGCGCGCGATCGCCGAGTTCCGCGCTGCCGATTACGAATGGCGCCAAATCGATACCGGACTCGAAGACGTGTTCATTCACCTCATGGACCAGAACCAGGAGCAAGCCGCGCCATGACCAAAGGACGTCGGTTCTCGCCGGGGCGATTCTGGGCGATCGTCGCCAAGGAGTTCGTCCAGATGCGCCGCGACCGCCTGACGTTTGGAATGATGATCGGCATCCCGATCCTGCAACTGGTGCTCTTCGGTCTTGCGATCAATTCCGACCCGAAGCACCTGCCTACGGCTGTGCTGCTGGCGGACCACGGGCCACAGGGCCGCACGCTTCTTGAAGGAATCCGCAACAGCGCTTACTTCGACTTCGTGCGGCAAGTGACTACCGTCAAGGAAGCCGACGACGCGTTGGCCCGTGGCGACGTGTTGTTCGTCGTCACCATTCCCGAGAACTTCAGCCGCGACCTGCTGCGCGGCGACCGGCCGGTGGTCCTGGTGGAGGCCGACGCGACCGATCCTGCCGCCACAAGCAACGCGCTCGGTTCATTGCGTTCGGCGTTCGACACCTCGTTGCAAGCCGATCTGCGAGGTCCGCTCGCCTATCTATCCCCCGCCGATGGTCCCGTCGAGCTGCGCATCCACGCGCGTTACAACCCCGAGGCCGTCACGCAATACAACATCGTGCCCGGCCTGATGGGCGTGGTCCTGACTTTGACGATGATCTTGATCACCGGTCTGGCGATCACGCGCGAGCGCGAGCGCGGCACGATGGAGAACCTGCTCTCGATGCCCACGCGGCCGTTCGAGGTCCTGCTGGGCAAGATCGTTCCCTACGTCCTCGTGGGCTACGTCCAGGTGGGGCTGATCCTGACCGCGGCGCGGCTGCTGTTTCACGTGCCGATGCTGGGCAACCTCGGTCTGTTGTTGTCGGTGACGTTGGTGTTCATCGTTGCGAACCTGGCCGTGGGCATCACGTTTTCGACGGTGGCGAGGAACCAGCTCCAGGCGATGCAGTTGACGTTCTTTTTCTTCTTGCCGTCAATCCTGCTTTCGGGGTTCATGTTCCCGTTTCGGGGCATGCCCGGCTGGGCCCAGGCCCTGGGCGCGGTCCTTCCGCTGACCCATTTTCTGCGCATCATCCGAGGCATCCTGCTCAAAGGGAACGGCCTGGAGAACGTCGCCCCCGAGCTTTGGCCGATCGCGCTCTTCGCCGCCGTCGCGCTGACCGTCGCAGTGAAGCGCTACCGCCAGACGCTGGATTAACCGGTTTTCAACAGCATCTCTCCACGCGAGCCGGAATTGAAAGCACGTAGGGTGGGACAAGATCGCGGAGCGATCGACGGCCCACCATTGATATTCGTTTGAAACAATCAGACGGCCCGTTACCCCGTTGGTGTGCCGTGAGACCCGCTGCGCGGGTGCCCTCCCAAGGCGAGCTTGTCCCACCCTGGAATTACGAACAACGACCCGCCAAAAGCCTAGGATTGATCCGTAGCGTAAAGTAGCAGGCACACGCCGTGTGCCGTCGCTTTCCACCCGCCAACGTCGATTAGCTCAAGGTTACGGCTCACGGCGTGTGCCTACTACTTTGCCGTGTACCGCGGCCCCGCGCAAGCCGCGTCCCAATAGTTATCGAGCAAGAATCCTCGGCTTTTGGCGGGCCGTTGATTACGAATCGCGAAGAAATGTCTCATTGTCGGTCGCGTGAAGCATAGCGTCGCAGGTTAGAATGCCGCGATGCGAGAAACGCTATTGATTCTGGGCGCCAGCGCCCGCGCCGCCGCTCAGTCGGCGCGGCGAGCCGGCTTCGCGCCCGTCTGCGGCGATCTGTTTGCCGACATTGACCTGAGGGAGTGCGCCCAGGCGACCTCGGTGGCGGATTTTCCATCAGAGCTGGAAGCGGTCGCGCGTGCGGCGCCGCAGGGAGCTTGGATGTATACCGGCGGGCTGGAGAATTATCCGGCACTCGTCGAGCGGATCGCGGCGGCGAGGCCGCTTTGGGGAAACTCAGCGTCGGTGCTGAGACGAGTACGCGATCCCTTTCTGACAACTGAGACGTTACGCAGCGCGGGCTTGGACGTGCCGGAATGCCGGTTAACGGCGTCGGGGCTTTTTCCAGACGGCGTGAGAAGGTCACCCCACGATCAAGACGAGGCGGGACGGCCGCCGGAACTCTGGCTCCGCAAGGGGCGGCGTTCGAGCGGGGGAAACCAGGTGCAATTTTGGCGTGCATCCGACGAAAAAGCGTCCGATGAGCGGCGATCGTATTATCAGAAGTGGATCGAAGGCAAGTCGTGCGGGGCGGTCTACATCGCGGCCGGTGGAGAGGCGCGGCTTGTGGGAGTGACCGAGCAACTTCTAGCGGGCAGTGAAACCGGCGAGGGTGCAGCCGCCGACGGTGAAGCCGCCGACGGCCGTTTTCGCTACGCCGGTTCGGTGGGGCCGCTGCCGCTGTCGCCGGGGGTCCGTACGACGTTCGAGCGGATCGGCCAAACGCTGGCGCGTGAGTTTGGGCTCATCGGATTCTTCGGCGTCGATACCATCCTGACCGGCGAGCGAGTCTGGCCCGTCGAAGTCAACCCGCGCTATCCCGCTTCGGCCGAGATCCTCGATAGGGCGTTGGAGAATTCAGCCGTCGGCTGGCACGTCAAGGCCTGTCGGGAAAGGGAGCTGCCGGTCGTGCCGGAGCCCGCGGTTGATCGCTGGCACGGCAAGCGGATTCACTTTGCCCGCCGTGACACCGTGGCCTCGCCGGAGTTCGTCGAAAATGCGATGATTTGCAATTCGGGCCGTCCCTGGCCGACGATTGCCGACATACCCGCGCCCGAAACGCGGTTTCACGCGGGGCAGCCCGTTTTCACGGTCCTGGCCGAAGGCCCCAACCGCGAGTCAGTTCTCCAGCGACTGGCGGCGGTCGAACACGACTTCGCGGAGGCGTTGTCATCGAACTTGCCAAAGAGACCCGGGTGAGCCGATTTCGGTAACGCGAGTGACCTTGCTTGGGAATACTCGGCGGGAAGGAAGCCGCCAGGTGCGCAACGGCAAACGCGGGGCCAGTCGGGCGGACTCTCGTGGAGTCGCCATTGAATCAAATCGTTCTGACCCCGTTTTCCGTGTGGAGTTAGACTGGAATCGCACCCACACCCGAGGCCCAACGCCGATGCGACCAAAAGGTTGCGGATGAATGGCCTGGGTGAAAGCGGTGGCTCGCACCGAACCGGAACGGTGCTTTCATCCCGCTCCGTCGTTCCGCACAAAGCCGCAGGTTTGTCAAAGCGATCGTTATCGGCCATTGTCCTTAAGCCTCATGAAATCAAGGAAGGCGAACCGGGCGCGGCCGCGCGCCGCTCTAGTCCTCCGCCGCAGGGATGATTCCGAATACCGTCACGGTGTTGTTGTTCGGGTCCTGCGGCGTGCCCCCATTCTGCATGTCCGTCATGTCAACCTCCCCGTGAGAGACCTCCGCACCGGGGTTGGACGTGGAGTGGTTCGCCCACTGCCAGTAGTACGAATTCGTCGCCGGATCCCACTGGAATGTCCCGGTGTTACCGCTGCTGGGGTTGGAAAAGTTCGCTTGCCCGGCATTGAGTTGTAGACGATATGGTCGACGACCGCG
>DATLQY010001216.1:0-3395 GCA_035534975.1 Pirellulales bacterium | reverse complement strand
TGGCTTTCACCAGCCTCGCCGATTCTTCGAAAAGCGGCAGTGCCTTGTCCAACTGCCCGTCTTTCTCGTACGCCCCTGCCAGGCGGCTCAAACTCACGAGCGTATCGGGGTGGTCGCGACCAAGGTGCCGTTGACGTTCCTCCAGCGACTTCTCAAACAACACCACGGCTTTGTTTGGCTCCCCCAGGCCCATCTGGGTCGAGCCCAGGGCTCTGCGGAGCCGAGCCCGCACCAGCGGCTGGCCTGTGTATTCCTCGTCCAGGCTGGCCGCCGCCGCGTCGAGCTGCGCCACTAACTGCTTGTCCAGCGGCAGGCCCCCCTTTTTCTCAGCGGTGGGATCCAAACCCCGGAACACTGATTCCAGCAGGTTCGCGACCGCCTCCGCCTGCTTGCGTTCGGCGGTTTCGGCTGCCGCCGCTGCAAGGGCCTTCTTCGTTGCCGTCCGTTCGGCTGCCGCCGCCGCAATCGCTTCGGCCTCTTTCTCCCGCGCTGTCGCTTCCGCAATCGTCGCCCGCACGGCCTGCCAGGTGCTCACCGCCACGCCGGCCAGCAGCAGCCCAAGTAAGGCCGCCGTCGTCAGCACTCCGGCGCGGTGTTTGCGAAGGAATTTCCCCATGCGGTAGCGCGTGCTCGGCGGGCAGGCCTCGACGGTCTCGTCTTGCAAGTAGCGCTCGACGTCGCGCGCCAGGCCGCTGGCCGACTCGTAACGCCGGGTGCGGTCCTTCTCAAGGCACTTCATTGCGATCCAGTCCAACTCGCCGCGCATCTCGCCAGCCAGCCGCGCCGGCTCGGTCTGCCGCATGGCCGCGATGGAGGCGAGGCTCGACGCATGTGGAACGGAATTCATTCCGTTGTCCGTCGTCGCGCCCTTGGCGGGAAACGGAATGAATTCCGTTCTACGATCCAATTCGCTGAGCCGCGTGCTCGGCTTGGGCGGTTCCACCTCGCGGATCTGCCGCAGCATCTCGGTGTAGGCCGCCTGCTTGATCCGTTTGCGGTCCAGCGGCGTCGTGCCCGTCAGCAACTCGTACAACAGCACGCCCAGGGCGTAGACGTCGGCCCGCGTGTCGATGTCGAGCGGGCTCAACTCGGCCTGCTCGGGGCTCATGTACTCCAGCGTGCCCACGATCTGCCCCAGGTCGGTGTACAGCGATTCGTCGGTCAGCCGCTGGTGCAGCGCCTTGGCGACGCCGAAGTCGATGACCTTGGGCACCGGCTTGCCGTCCTGCATGGCGATCATGACGTTCGTGGGCTTGATGTCGCGGTGGATGATCCCCTTCTGGTGCGCGTGCTGGATGGCCTGGCACACCGGCACGAAAAGCGCCAGCCGCTCAGCCAGCGAGAGCCGCAATTCGTCGCAGTACTTGGTGATCGGGACGCCCTTGACCAATTCCATCACAAAGTAGGGGCGACCGTCGGCCGTCGTGCCGGCGTCGAGCACCTTGGCGATGTTCGAGTGGTCCATCAGGGCCAGGGCCTGGCGTTCGGCCTCGAAGCGCCGCAGGACCTGGGCGGAGTCCATGCCCGGCTTGATGAGCTTCAGCGCGACGCGGCGCTTGACCGGCTCGGTCTGCTCGGCCAGGAAGACGGTGCCCATGCCCCCTTCGCCGATCTGCTGCACGAGCTTGTAGGGGCCAATTTTGGTGCCGAGTTTTTCGGTTAAGGGCTTTTCCGTATCGGGCTGGTCAGTAACAGGCTGGTCCATGGTAGGGCCCGGCGTCCCCTCGAACATCTGAGCGGGTCGGTCGGACGTTTTGAGGAAGCTTCCCGACTTCTCGTGGGCTGCGAGCAGCGCCTCGACCTGGCCGCGGAGCAGTTCGTCGCCCGCGCAGGCCTCGTCGAGGTAGCCCGAACGCGCTGGCCCCTGCGGCCGATCGAGGGCTTCGTTGAAAACCGAGCGGAGTTTGAGTTCGGGCGTTTCCATTCAAAACCTCATCAACAGCCGCTGATTAAGAACAACCGCCGGCTTAAAGGCTAGGATCGATCAAATGATGCCACCGGCTTGCCCGGTGGAGACTCACGTTGGTAGCTACAATCCGCGGGCCCAACTCCCCCTTCCGACCCGATTGCCCTGCCGCTGCCAAAGGCAGCGGCAGGGCGATCGGAGTGCGAAAACAGGAATGGCGGACGCCTTGGGTAGCTGCCAGCGTCACAGACCACCGGGCAAGCCGGTGGCATGTTATTGCCACGCCATCCGTGGGTAGAGTTCCTTGTCCGCATTTTTTCGTGTGTTTCGTGTGTTTCGTGGTTTCTTTCCTTCCGAGCGTAACGCCGTCGTATTCGACTCGGGGTGGTCAATGACGGAGGACGATTGAGAACCACGAAACACACGAAACACACGAAAAAAGGAGACGCAGCTCACGGTTTCGGCTTTTCCTCGGCGCGTCAGTTCTCATATACAACACGCGGCCAAGAATGAGACATTCACGGTGGCTGGGGCAGTGCCCAAGGGGCCATAGCGCCGTGTATGGCAGGTTGGAAACCTGCCCCACGAGCCAGGGCATCGCTTAGGCTCTGCCACCGGCCACCAATTTCTTGTGACAATAGGTCTCATTGTCGGCCGCGTGAAGTATGAACAGCCCCTAATGATCAATGCTCCGTTTAGAGTCGACGCGTGCCACATTCGTAAAAGATTTTTCCGGCGACTCCGCCTCAAACGTCATCCCTGGCGACGCCGATCGCCGAGTTGGTCGAAAAGCCATGCCCGCGCGAAGGCCCAACCGCGGGCGGCGGTCCGCCGACTGAGGCCCAGTGCGGCGGCGGCGTCGTTGAGGGACATCCCGGCGAAGAGACGCAGTTTCACGAGCTCGGCGGCTTGTGCGTCGATGGCCGCGAGCCGGCCCAGCGCCTCGTCGAAGTCGATCAGGTCATCGGCCGGAGTCTCGTCGGCGAGTAATTCGTCCAAGTCGAGATCGCGGCGCAGGCGGTCGCCGCCCCGCTTGAGCCGCTTCTTGTCGCGCGCGCGGTCGAGCAAAATCCGCCGCATGGCCTCGGCGGCGGCGGCAAAGAAGTGGCCGGAGTGGTCCCATTGCCGCTCAGTCCCGGCGCCAACCAACCGCACGTAGGCTTCGTGGACCAAGGCGGTTGCACCGAGCGTTTGCCCCGGCTTCTCCTGGGCCAACTTCTGGGCTGCCAGACGGCGAAGCTCGTCGTAGACCAGCGGCAGTAGTTTGCTGGACGCTTTTAGTTCGCCGGCTTGGATCGCGTCGAGAATACGGGTGACTTCGCTCATCGGAACCAGTATAACCGCGGCCTTCATCTGATCCAGCTACACAGGGACCAGTTCACCTGACAAAAAGGTAACAAGATCAGGTCGCCGCCTTACAGAGTTGATCAGCCAGCCCGTGATGCAGGAGTCAGGAGGACGATGATCATCCACAGATTGCTCCGATTTC
>DATLQY010001215.1:0-2688 GCA_035534975.1 Pirellulales bacterium | reverse complement strand
TCGGGGGATTCGGTGTCGGTTTTCTCCGCCAAGCGTTTCTTGGCCGGCGTCGCGGCGCTGTCGCCGCGGTGCCACGGCGGCGCGGGGTCGCGCGGCCGCGGTGGCGTTCGGTGCTGCCTCTGACCGCTTGACGTGCGGCCGTCGGCGGCGCCCGCCGCGGCCCCGAGGCGCTTGTCAGGGAAGAATCGGATCAAGTCGCCGCGATTCGGCATTCTTGCGCACCTCAGCCGGGTCCTCCCGGTGTCGACCGTTCGTTGCCTCTCCGATTGGGCTGGCATAGAATAGGCGTGTTGCCCCGTCACTCCGTAGCCTGCGTGGACCAACAGGTAGATATTAGCATGAGGTCTGGCAATGGCGACTGTTTCAGCAATACTCGACGTGCTCTTCGTACTCGCCCTCCTGTTTGGCGTTTCTGTGATTCCCTTACGTCTTTGGACCCGATGGTACACTCGGCGAGAACAAAAGCGCATCGATGCTTTGATCGAGCCGTGCGCCCTATGGAAATGCCCCGCTTGTCAAGAACCGTTTGGACGCGATGCTCATTGGGTGTTTTGCACCCGCGATCAGAATCCGCCTGAAGCTGCGACCGACTTGGATCTTGATAAGAAACCGTTCGCTCGTTGGCTCATCGGGACGTGCCCACACTGCCAACATCTAAACGGCTTCGATCGTCATGGAACGCCGCAATTTGGGAAGGGCGTCTTCTTTGATCCACAAGCGGAAAAGGAAAAAAGAGAACGCTGGCAGCGCCTCGCAGTTGGTCTGAAGTGCCCGGAATGCCGAACGGCCTATGAGAAATGGGAGGGCGTGAGTTGGGGTCGCGGCGGCGTAATCGGTCTCTGTAGCGACGGCCCGGTATTTACGTGCCGGCAGTGCGGTGCTGAAGCGTGCGTCACGGATGTTGAGGACGTTGCTCTTGCCGAGTTCCTTAACCTATGACCTGGCGAATACAGCGTCTTACACTCATCGACCTGAAATGCCGAATGATTCGAAGCCAAGCCCAAAAACCCCAAGGCAACGAGCAGGCGCTCATCCTCCCATCAAGGCGCCGCCCAACTCGTCGCGGGCGGGAAGGTGCGGGACGCTCCTTGACGCTGCCGCGCGCCGCCGACGTTTGCCGCACGCCCCTGGGAAGTCCTCTCCGGCGGCGACCATGAAACCGCGCGACCGCCCGCGGCAAAAACTCCTGGTGCTCCATCGACAAACGCTCCACTACCCACGTAGCACCGCCCGGCCGTGAGGGAGGGAACAAGTCTTAAGCGGCAATGTGCCGCCCCGCCGGGCGCAGTCGGCGCGGTTTCCAATGGACCGTCCATGGCTGCTTCCTCTGGGGGTCGTGGAGACGCAGGAGTTTTTGCCGCGGGCGTAACCTTCAGGCGGCCGCGTGAAGTATAAGTTGGCAGACCCACTACCATCGGAGCCGGCCCGGCGACAGGACCGCGTCGGCGAGTTATGATCGGTGGATGCCCAAAAACCGTTCCTATTCGCCAAACCACCGGAACCCATGACCAGGTGCGCCCTGATCGCGTGGCTTGCGATGTCCACGCTTGTTTCCGCGTCGGAGCCGGCCCCCGCCCCCATGCCGGCCGATGAAGCGGTCAAGGCGATGCGCGTGCCTGAGGGATTCACGGTCACACTGGTCGCCGCCGAACCGGACGTCGTGCAGCCGATCGGGTTCGCGATCGACGATCGCGGCCGGTTGTTCGTGGCCGAGGCCCTCAATTTCGGCGCCTGGAAGCCGAAGGGCAACGATCGCATCGTGATCCTCGACGACACCGACGGCGACGGCCGTTGCGACTCGCGCAAGGTGTTCTACGAGGGGTTCAATTACGTAACCGGCATCGAGGTGGGCTTTGGCGGCGTGTGGGTGATGTCGCCGCCGAACCTTTACTTCGTTGCCGATCGCGACGGCGACGACAAGCCCGACGGCGAACCTCAAGTGCTCTTCGATGGCTTTGGCTACACTCAGAGCCGGCACAACCTCGCCAATGGGTTCACGTGGGGGCCGGACGGCTGGTTGTACGCAGGACACGGCCGCACCAGCCCGTCCGACGTCGGCCGGCCCGGCGCCGGCCCGCGCGAGCGCACTCACTGCGACGGCGGCGTCTATCGCATCCACCCGACTCGCCTGGTGTTCGAGAATTTTGCCGACGGCACGACCAACCCGTGGGGAGTCGATTTTGACGACTTCGGCCAGTGCTTCGTCTCGAACTGCGTCAACCCGCACCTGTTTCATGTGATCCAGGGAGGACACTTCGAGCCGTGGCGGAACCGGCCGTCGAGCCAGTACGCCTACGAACGGATCCCCACGTGTGCCGATCACTTGCACTATTCGAGTGGCCAGCCCAACGCCATGCGCGGCGAGACACAAGAGACCCTCGCCCTGGGCGGCGGCCATGCCCATTGTGGCACGCTGATCTACCTCGGCGACGGTTTTCCACGGAGCTACCGCAATACGGTCTTCATGTGCAACGTGCATGGCCGGCGCATCAACAACGATGTTCTTTGCCGCAAGGGGTCCGGCTATACGGCGCGCCATGGCGCCGATTTCATGCTGGCCAGCGATCCCTGGTTCATGGGAGTGACTTTGCGAACCGGGCCCGACGGGGGCGTGTTCGTCTCAGATTGGTCCGACACGGGAGAATGCCACACCTACGAGCCGCACCGCGACACGGGCCGCATCTACAA
>DATLQY010001214.1:0-4697 GCA_035534975.1 Pirellulales bacterium | reverse complement strand
GCCGCCCGGCCTTTTTTACCCAATCGAGGGACTTTTTTAAGGAGAATCGAGATGCTACGCGATCCTAAGCAACTGCGTTACGTGCCGACTTCGTGGCGGCGACAAACCGGCCTGGTGGCGGCGGTGGCCCTGGCGGGCTTGTTGATCGCCGGACTCCGCGGGCCAACGGGCGACACCGTGGCCATGAGCCAGGCGGCCCAGCCCAAAGCCAAAACCCAGGCGGCCGCCGCGAGCGACCTACGTTACGTGCCGGCCGACGCCGCGGGCGTGTTATCCGTTCGTCCCGCGGCGATCTTCGAACAAGCTGAGATGAAGCCGCTGGCGGACATTTTCAACCAGCAACTGGGCCTGCAAGCGACGCTTGGCGCGCCGCTTGACGACATCGAAGAAATCATCGTCGTGGCGGCACAGTTTCCGCAACCGGGGGACGGAGGGCCGAATTCACCGGCCCAATTGGTCGTTTGGCGCAGCCGCGCGGCGCACGACTGGGACCATTTGATGAAGCGCATGGTGCCCGAAGGGACCGAGGCCACGTTCGGCAAGTTCAAGTACACGAAGGCCAAGGAGTCGCCGGGGCCGCGCTTCGCTTACAGTGGCTTCACCCCCGACGACCGTACGCTCGTCTTGGCCGCGGAACCGCTGTTGCGGCGCGTGATGCTGGCCGCCGGCAAGCCCGATGCCGGCAAGCCCGACTGGGCCGCGGCATGGCAAGAGATGTCCAAAGGCCACGCGACGCTGATGGTCGACACGGTGGCATTCAACCGTGCGACCGCGGACGAATTCAAGCGGGCGCCCGGCGCGGAAATGCTGGCGACATTTGCCCCGATATGGACGCAATCGAAGCGGTTGTTCGCGGGAATCGAGGTCGGCAATGGAGTGAAGATCCAGTCGACGTTCGATTGTCCCACGCCGGAAGCCGCCGAGCGTGTTCGCGCCACCGCCGAAGCGGCCTTGACGCTGGCCCGCAACATGCTCGACAAGCTGGGAGATCAAATTGCCTCGGCGCCCGGCGATCAGGCCGCTCAGGCGCTGATCGTGACCGACCTGGCCGCGACGCTTTTGAAACAGGCAAAGCTCACGGTCGATGGCAGCACCGCCCGTTTTCAGGCTGAGGCGCAAATCGACGTGGCCGATACGGGAGTTGCCGCCCTCGTGCCCGCTATCATGGCCGCGCGCGAGGCCGCCCAGCGGACCCAGGCTCAGAACAACCTCAAGCAGATCGGGCTGGCGTTCCACAACTATCACGACGTGAACGGGCACTTTCCCGCCGCGGCGGTGATCGGACCCGACGGCAAGACGCCGCACAGTTGGCGGGTGGCGATCCTGCCGTTCATCGAAGGAACGGCAATCTACAATCAATACAAGTTCGACGAACCTTGGGACGGCGAGCACAACAAGAAGTTGATCTCCCAGATGCCCGTCGTGTTTCGCGATCCGGGAGCGGACCCGGCCGGCCATTCGTCGTATTACGTGTTGACCGGCGAGACGACGATCTTCGGTCCCAAAGATGGCGCGAAGATCACCGAAATCCCCGACGGAACGTCGAACACGATTCTGGCGGTCGAGGCGAAGCGCGACATTCCCTGGACCAAGCCGGACGACATCGCCTACGATCCGGCCAAGCCGTTGCCCAAACTCGGCGGCTGGCGCCCCAACGGTTACAACACCCTTTTCGCCGATGGATCGGTGAGGTTCATCTCCGACACGACGGACGAAATGACATTGCGAGCGTTGCTCACCAGGGCCGGGGCCGAGCCGATTCAGCTTCCATAGCGCGAACCGCAGGACTGAGCGCGTGCAAAGAGCTCGGTCCAAAGGACCACGGTTTCATCACTCGTTTCCACGCTCCGCCGACCCACTGCGCGGGTGCCCCGAACGGTTCCCCGGACGCTCTGCGTCCCCGTGGCCAGCGGCACTCGCTCGTCGCGGGGCCGCAGAGCGGCCGAAGACGTGTTCGGGGCACCCGCGCCGCGGGTCGGCGGAGCGTGGGAACAAGAGAAGTCTATGGCCCCTTGCCACGGAGTAAGGCTGGAAACCTACCACCCGTGTATTTTTCGGATTTTTCGGATTTTTCGAGAAAGAATCGGCCCCTTGCGGCGTCATATAAGGGGGGTGCGCCAAGAAACGATGATCGACGGCGAATAGCCGAACGATACGGACGGCGCCGCCACCGGCCCGCCGCGGAACACGGCGGCCCCCAGGAAGCGCCTGGACAGCGTGTGAGGCATGCGTGACATGAAACGTAAGACGTCCCGTTCCGTCGCGATCGATTGCCGGTTGATTGCCAACTTTGCTCGCGTGCGGGAGAAACTGCTGTGCCAGCAGTTCGCCGAGCGGCTCGATCGACCGTTGGCGTATTGGGCCCTGCCCAGCGATCGGCGACTTCCACTGGCGCTCATCGACCACAGCCTGCGAAAGCTGTTGGCGATGCCGTTTGACGAATTGTACGAAACGCCCGGCATTGGTCCGAAGAAGCTCGCGAGCCTGGTCTGTTTGCTGGAACGCGTGGCTCTGGCCGATTCGCCGGCCGCCGAACCGTCGTTCGCCAATGGCGCTCTATCCGGTCCCATCCGCGGCGAGGAGGGTCCGTCGAGTCCACCCGGCGAAGGGGACATGGCCAACGTTTCCGAAGCCCTCTGGACACGATGGCGAGAAACCATTCGGCGGAGCGGCCTGTGTCATGAGACGTTGGGCCGATTCGCCGCAAGCCTGCAAGATCTCCCTCGCGTTCTTTGGCGGGCTCCGTTGGGTGTCTACGCCAAGCTGAGTCTGGCCGAGATTCGCTCGCTAAAGGCACATGGCGAAAAGCGCGTAGGCGCGGTGCTGGCGATCTTTGGCAACCTGCACGGTATCTTCTCGCAAATGGAAGCCTGCCGGCACCTGACCGCGAGAATCGTGCCGACGTTCGCTGCGCAGATCGAGTCGTGGTTCGCCGCAGGGCCAAAATTGGGGAGCTGGACTGCCGCGGAACTGCGAGATTCGTGGATCGTTGCGCTCTTGGAACAACTACGGATGGATGCGGGCGAGCCGGTCGTCCGCCTCGTCGAGTGCCGGTTGCACCCCAATTCGCAGAGTGTCCAGCAGACCGCTCGGCGACTGGGCCTGACCCGTGGCCGCGTCTATGAGACGCTGGCCGACGTCGAAACGATTCTCGCGATCCGCTGGCCCGAGGGGCGCTCGCTGGCCGACAGGCTCGCCGGCGAGCTCAAGGCCCACTCCGACGATCCTGACGCGATCGCACTCTTGGACTCGGCCCGGCAGAACTTTTTTCCCGAGCGCCAAGAGGTCCCCGCAGCGGTGCCGATATTCGCCGGCATATTGAGCGGCGGGCCGGAAAGCGGATTGCGCGAGGATTTCGTACGCGGGCTTCGTGGTAACGCCGGCGCGCAGCTTGCCTCCGCCGGACGATCGTGAGTGGCGTGCGGTGACTGTTACTCGTTCCCACGCTCCGCGTGGGAACGGCTCCCCGGACGCTCCGCGTCCCCGGCCCCAGCGGCTCTCGTTCGTCGCGGGGCCGCAGACGGGCCAACAATGTGATCGGGGCACCCGCGAAGTGGGTCGGCGGAGCGTGGGAACAAGGGAACTAGAAACGCACGCTCTCCAATTTACCCTTTCTCGTCCGTGTCGCGGCCGGCATCAGTGGCGGCGTTCGCAGCGGCGTCGCGTGGCCGCGGTCCGAACCAATAAAGCGCGCCGGCAATCACTAACTCGCCTGCGATGCCGACCAGTCGGACGAGGACCGCGGCGATCAACGCGCCGGCACGTCCGAACCAGGGACTCAGCAATTCGAGCAATAGCGCCTCGCGAACCACCAGGCCGCCGGGAACGAACGACAAGAACCCAGCCACGACGGCCAGCGCCATGGCGGCCGTGCAAATCAGCACCTGGTCGAGCCAATTGAGTGAGCTGGTATGGCCGCCCGCGGCCAGTGTGGCCCAAAGACCGGCGCCTTGCGACAACCAGCCGAAACCCAATGCCGTCCATGCGGCCGCAACCGTGCCGAAGCCAAGTTGGTCGAGCCGTTCGGCCATGGCGGGGTCGAGCTTGCGCGCTCCGGTAAGCCGCGCCAATCGGCGGAAGACGTAAGGAACGGTGGGCAGCCCCACCACGGCCAAAAGACCCGCGGCTGGGAGAACCAGGTTCCAGTGACCGGGAAACCGCAGCGAAAGAACCGCCAGCGTCCAAAACATCCCAGCGGCCATCGTCGTCAACGTTTCATAGAACACCGCGACGGTGGCCGCGGTGGCCGTGGTCCCACCCGCGCGCAGCAGTCCGGCGCGCAGCACGATGACCATCGCCTTGCCGGGCACGTACTTGCCCACGTTGCCGACATAATAGGCACGCAAGGCTTCGCCGCGTTGGGCGGGCTGCCCAAGTACGACGAGCACGCGGTGCCAGAACAAGCCCGGCGGAAGCATGCCGAGGAGACCTAGCACGGCGGCCAACAACAGCCAAGGGACATGCAATTGCGAGGGGTTCCAATGCCGCTCGTGAAGCGTTTCCCAGGCCGACGAGGCCGTGCGATGGATGCCCCAGGCGACCAGAGCGACCAGGCAGAGCTTGGCAGCCGGAAACAGCCATTTTCGGATGGTTGGCATGGGGAAGGATGAAGGATGAAGAAGGAGAAGTTGAAAGTTAAGAGTGGAAACCCGACCCAAGACCCAAAACCCAAGACCCAAAACCCAAGACCCAAAACC
>DATLQY010001213.1:0-3289 GCA_035534975.1 Pirellulales bacterium | reverse complement strand
GCTCGTCGACCAGCAGCACGAACATCTTGACGTCGGGATAATTCGCCGAGATGGCCTGGCTGATCTGCTGCAGGAGAATTGTCTTGCCGGTCCGCGGAGGAGCGACGATCAATGCCCGTTGACCCTTGCCCAACGGCGTGAGCAGGTCCATCACGCGCGGACTGAGGGGCGTGGACCCGGTTTCGAGCCGGAGCCACGACTCGGGGTTGATCGGGGTGAGTGAGTCGAAGTTCTTGACGGTGAGATAGTCGTCGGGCTTGATGCCGTCGACGTCGACGATCTCACGCAGCCGGGGGCCCTGCTGCTTGCGGCTTTGCTGCACCAGCCCGTTGATCAGCACACCCTCGCGGAGGCCGAACTTCTCGATCATCGTGCCGGGCACGAAGGGGTCGGTGCGTTCGCGCTGGTAGTTGTTCTTGGGATCCCGGAGAAAGCCGTAGCCGTTCGGGTGCAGTTCCAGAATGCCCAGGGCCGGTTCGGTGGGCACCGGTTCGCCGTTGGTGGGCTCTTCCATGATGTCATTCATCGGCGGGCGATCGCCCATCGGCCCCCCTCGATCGCCCATGGGGCGGCGGCGTCCGCGGCCGCGTTGCTGATGACCATTGTTATGATACGGACCGGGACCTTGGTTGCCGCGTCCCCCGCGGCTGCGTTTCTTTTTCCCCATACCTCACCCGAGCCAATTTGAAGCGCCAGCGGCTACACAGCCGCACACGGCGTTGCGCAAAAGAGCGCGCATGTCGGGAGCAAACCCAAAACATGCAGAAATCATTTTTGGGCCCATTGTCAGGGCCAAAACGGAGACCAATTCTCGCCCGATGACGAAAATCGTATCGCTAAAAAGGCTCAACTCGCGGGCAGCTTAGCAAGCATGGCCCGCCGAAAAAGCGTCCAGGGCCTTGAGGTCGATAAAGCAGGACCGAACAAGGTCAGAAGCGAATCTCCTTCGAGCAATTTGCCACATGGCTCGAAGGCGCCCCGCCAACTCCAGTCGCGCGGGGGACGATGCCTTTCTTCAATCAGGCAAAACGTAAAACTATGCAAATCTTAACCGGATTTGGAGCGATGTCAAGATGTCTCTTGCGAAATTCGTGAAACGCTTGAATTCATCGGCCGGAGGCGGCCGCCGCCCCATTTTCCCTTCTGGGCGGAACGATTGGGCATGATCGTCGTCTTCGGTACATCCGGACCCAAAGGTAGACCCGCGCCGGCCCCGCTGCTACCATACCTGCCAAGCTCCGTTTGCTTTTTTCTTGACAGCGAGGTCACATGGCCGGCAACCCGCTTTTCGCCACGAAGTCCCTGGAGAGTTTGTCGCTCGAAATGGAGGGGGGGCAACGCCTCAAGCGGGTGTTGGGGCCCGTGGCCTTGAGCGCCATGGGCATCGGGGCGATCATCGGGACGGGGATTTTCGTTTTGGTCGGCCAGGTGGCCCACGATACGACCGGTCCGGCGTTGATGCTCTCGTTCGTCGTGGCGGGCGTTGCCTGCATTTTTGCAGCCTTGTGCTATGCCGAGTTCGCCGCGATGGCTCCGGTGGCTGGCTCGGCCTACACGTACGCCTACGTGACTCTGGGCGAGCTCTTCGCTTGGATCATCGGCTGGGATCTAGTCTTGGAATATGCGGTCGGCGCGGCCACGGTCTCGCATGGCTGGTCGCACTATCTTCAGGACCTGATCGGCATCGTCGAGCCCAAACTCAAACTCATCCTGCCCACGTTCGACATCACGATACCCGAAAAACTCGCCACGGCGCCCTTTGATTACGAAGCGGGAAAGTTCGTCGCCACCGGAGCCTGGTTCGACGCGCCGGCACTTGCGATTGCTGCGATCGTATCCATGGTGCTGATCCTGGGTATCAAGGAGAGTGCCTGGTTCAACGGAGTCATGGTCGTGCTCAAGCTGACGGTGGTATTGTTCGTCATTGTCGTTGGTGCCTGGTACATCAACCCGGAAAACTGGAAGCCATTCGCGCCGTTCGGCTACACGGGGGTCAGCTTCTTCGGCCACACGTTGCTCGGTGCCGTCGACGAAGGGAAACGCCCCGTCGGGATGTTGGCCGGGGCCTCGGTGATTTTCTTCGCTTACATCGGCTTCGACGCGCTCTCGACACAAGCCGAGGAAGCCCGCAATCCACGCCGTGACGTGCCCATCGCCATCATCATTTCGTTGTTGATATGCACCGTCTTGTACATTGCGGTGGCGGCGGTCCTCACCGGCATGGTGAAGTACGACCAAATCGACATCAACGCGCCTGTTTCGAAAGCCTTCAGTCAGGTGTCGGAATGGGCGCAACTCCTGATCGCCGTCGGCGCCCTGACGGGCATGACGTCGGTACTTCTGGTAATGATGCTCAGCCAGCCTCGCGTCTTGTTGGCCATGGCGCGCGACGGGCTGTTGCCTTCGAATTTCTTCGCGGCGGTCCACCCTCGATTTCAGACTCCCTGGAAATCGACGATCGTCACCGGCATCGTCGTAGGGACGATGGGGTCGCTGTTGCCCCTACGGGTCCTTTCCGAACTCGTGAGCATCGGCACCCTGATGGCATTCGTGATCGTTTGCGCCGCCGTTTTGATCATGCGTTATACGAACCCCGATGCCGAGCGACCCTTTCGCGCGCCGCTGGGGCCGCTGGTTCCGCTGTCGGGGATGGGCTTCTGCCTGCTCTTGATGTTCTCCCTACCCTGGGAAAACTGGCTGCGGTTGGCCGTTTGGCTCTTGATCGGGTTGGGTATCTACTTCGGTTACGGACAATATCACAGTCACCTGCGAGCCAGGAATTAGCTGGTAGTGTGAGCACCATTGGTCTGGTGGGCCGGCGCCCGCCGACCCACTGCGCTGGGCCCCGGGTCTTGTGCCACCGTACGGATTCACAACCGGCGGCCACGCCTGGCAGGAATTGGATCAAGTATCGTTCCCAATGCCCACGATCTTGCACCTCGCGCGGACCCTCAACCACCGGCCTCCGTTGCCGGAGTCGTCCGGTGTGCGGCTGCGCCCATACAATGGGCCCGGCGACATCGACGTCTGGCTCGAGTTGCGCCGGCGATCGTTCGAAGGCGAACCCGTCGGCGTGCGGCCTTGGACGCGGGCCGATTTCCAAGCTGAATTCCTCGACAAGCCGTGGTGGTCACCCGACCGGCTTTGGTTTGCCGAGACCGAAAGGGAGGCCGGTGGACATGTCTTGGGCCAGCCGGCCGGCACGATCGCCTTGGCCCAACGTGGTGCGTTGCCGGTCATTCACTGGCTCTGCGTGCTGCCCGAATTCCGCCGCCGTGGCATCGGCCGA
>DATLQY010001212.1:0-2876 GCA_035534975.1 Pirellulales bacterium | reverse complement strand
ACGTATCGTCGGGAATCGGCGGATCGGGCGACACCACGACGAGCTGCACTTTGCGCTCGTAGATCACGTGCTTCAGCGCCAGCCGGTTGGGTATTCCCCAGCCGCTGACCTCGAATATCACCTCGTAAACGCCCTCGGCTTCAGGCAATGGCACCTTGAGCGGCACCGTTTCGGCCGAGCCTTCATCGTCCGCGATCCGCTCGAATTCCTGCTTCCAATGCTCCTTCCGGCTGGAGGATTCGAGCAACTGGGCGGTCATCCGGAGTTTCGAGCCGGCGGCGACTCCCAGCCGGCAGGGCCGCGCCTCCAGTTCGAGCACCTCGCCCGGCGCGAACACCAAGTGGTCGCGCTCGATGGTCAGTCGCATTTTGTCGCCCGGCGCGCGTCGCACGGTCAACCGTTTCTGGTTGGCGCCGAGCGGAATGTCTTGGTCCTGGGCAACGAGCCGGGCGAGTGAGATTTCGATCGGCGTCTGCGGCGCTTCGTCCCCGTCGTGCCAGAGTCGAACGAGGATTCTGGCTTCCAGCGGTGCGATCACGTCGATATCGACGCCGTCGTAGGAACGGCGGCCGCGAGAACGAATCTCCAACCTCCCTTGTTCCAGCCACATCGAACCGGGCTCGTCGGACTCGATGCCCAACAGGCTCGGCCCGGCCAGCGTGCCCTCCGTCAGCTCGATACTTCCTTGCCAGAGCCAGGCGGACCGGTCGCCCCACTCGATGCGCAGCCGCATGGTCGACTCGTCGCCCGCCGCTGGCGCGGCGCAGAGCGACGTCACCGCCGCCAGCGTCAAGCCGACGGTCGCGCGCGCCGTGCGCCTCCACCGGTGGCGACACGGCTTGCACGATGCGCTCGGACCTCCTTGTCCGGTCATCGACGATCCAGTTTCGAGGGTTGGTTTGCGGCGGAAAAAGCCGGGAAAATGGGAGTGGGAGTATAATCGCGCGCCGTGCCGCCACCTATGCCATCTTGCCGTAGTGCTTACAAGAACAGCCGCACGACGGTCTCCGCCACGCAGGCCGGCCTGCTATCGCCCTCGACTTCGAAGGTCTGCTTGCACGTTGCTTGCACGCAACCCCGGTGGTCCTTGAGCTCCAACAGCTCAGCGGTCATGCGCACGCGGGCGCCAACCCGTACGGGGGAGGGAAAACGGACCCGGTTGAGTCCGTAATTGAGGATCATCTTCACCCCCTCGATGGTGAAGATCTGCTGGATCAGGGCATTGCACAACGAAAGGGTCAAAAAGCCGTGCGCGACCGTGGTTCCATAGGGCGATTCACGTTTTGCTCGGTCAGGGTCGCAATGAATCCATTGATAATCGCCCGTCCCCTCGGCGAATGCCTGCACTCGGTCCTGCGTGATTTCGACCCATTCGCTGGTTCCCAGCGGATGGCCGACGAGCGTTCGCAACTCTTCCAACCCCTTGATCACTCGAACTGCCATGCCGTGAAACGCCTTACGAACGAACCCGGTAAGTAATCCGGCAATTTTAGCGGCACGTCCGGCTCGCTCATAGCCCTTGTGCGGCCCGGATGTGCTGGCGACCCCCCTGGACATGGGGCCACGAAAACCGCCATTGACGCCGGGGGCGGCCCGAACCTATCGTGTGGCCCCATTCGCCTCATTTTTTGCAATTTGTCGTGCCATGTGGCATTCGAGCCATTCCTCGTCGCGCCCCTCGCGATACGATCGACCGCCTCCACCACGGAGCGTCGGAGCTATTGATCGGTCTCGAGGCCAACGGTCGACCCCGTGGCGCTCGGTGCCGGCGTCTTGCCTGATTGCCGCCGTTCTCCTGCCGGGCTGCACGGCGACGCACTACGTCAAGGTCCGCAGCAACCCTAAGAGTCCTCTGGTCGAGCAGCTCAAGCTGACCTCGCGCGGCGGCCCGCAGCCCAGCGTCCGTACGGTGCAGATATTGCGCCGCTACGATCTCGACCGCCGGATCCAAGGAAACCTGGATTTGCTCTTGTCCGAGTTCCAGACGATCCTCGACCGCGAGCCGACGCCCGACAAGCTCTATGCCTTCGCGGAGCTTTGTTACGTGTCCGGCAAACGCTATGAGCTCAAGGATCCCGCGCTGGCTTTGGACCGTTACGGCACGTCCACGATGCATGCCTACCTTTATCTGTTCGACGAACGGTTCGGCCCGCTGCGCAACCCCTACGATCCCGAATTCCGCCGCGCTTGCGATTTGTACAACTTGTCGTTGGAAAGCGTGCTTCGCATCGTGCAACGACGGGGTGGCCTGTTGCCCGGCCAGATGCACGGCATCGAGTCGCCCACCCAGACATGGGACGTGAAGGTGGTGGTTCGCGACGGGCCCTGGGGCCCCGAAGATTTTACCGAGTTCAAGTTCGTTTCCGACTACGAGGTGCAGGGGTTGAAAAACCAGCACCACACCTTCGGCCTCGGTGTGCCGCTGATCGCGATTCGCAAGCGCGACAAGCCGCACGCCGGCGACGAACCGTTCCTGCCGCCGCTCGTCAGCTTTCCCGTGACGGCCTTCCTGCGCGTGTTGCCCGACGACGGCGCCAGCCGCTCGGGCAGCCGGCCGTGCCACGCGGCCTTGCTCGAACTCTACGACCCGTTGACCTCGACCAACATCATGGTGGGCCGCCGGCAGGTTCCACTTGAGAGCGACCTCAGCACGCCCCTGGCCTACTTCCTCAACGATCCCCAGCTCGACGCCAAAAACCCCAAGCTGAACCTGGAAGACATCGCCACCCAGGGCCTGTTGCACCCCGACAAGACGCAGGCCGAGGCGGGCTTGTACATGCTGCAGCCCTACGAGCCCGGCAAGATTCCGGTGTTGATGATTCACGGGCTATGGTCCAGCCCGATGACCTGGATGGAAATGTTCAACGACCTGCGTA
>DATLQY010001211.1:0-5582 GCA_035534975.1 Pirellulales bacterium | reverse complement strand
TGCACCGACAAGACCGGCACGCTGACCATGGACCGGGTGATCCTAGAGAAGCACTGCGACGTGGTCTTGAAAGACGACGCGGAAGTGCTGGCGATGGCGTACCTCAACAGCCATTTCCAGACCGGCCTCAAAAACCTGCTCGACCGGGCGATCCTGGAGCATTCGGAGGTGCATGAGCACCCGACCTTTTCGCAGTACGCCAAGGTCGATGAAATCCCTTTCGATTTCTCGCGGAGAATGATGTCCGTCGTCGTCAAGAAGCCCGACAACGTCCACCGGCTGATCTGCAAGGGCGCTCCCGAGGAAGTTTACAAGCACTGCGTCAGTTTCGCCCTCGGCGACGAGATTCTCCCGATGGACCATATGATTCCCGTCGATCTGAAAGAGGAGTTCGACGAGCTCAGCGCCGATGGCTTTCGGGTCCTCGCTCTGGCCTACCGGGACCTCGCGCCCAAATCGGCTTATTCCAAGGAAGACGAGCGCGACTTGATCTTGCGCGGTTACGTCGCCTTCCTCGACCCGCCCAAAGACACCGCCCGCTCGGCGATCGCCGCACTCCACGATCACGGCATCTCGGTCAAGGTGATCACGGGGGACAACGAACTGGTCAGCAAAAAAATCTGCCGGGAGGTAGGGATCGCCACGGAGTCGGTGCTGCTGGGGAGCCAGGTCGAAACGATGTCCGACACGCAACTGGCGGGTGCCGCCGCGACCGCGACCCTGTTCGCCCGCATGTCTCCGGCCCATAAGCAGCGTACGATCAAGGTTTTGCAAGGCGTGGGGCACGTGGTGGGGTTCATGGGGGACGGCATCAACGACGCGCCGGCCTTGCACGCCGCCGATGTGGGGATTTCGGTGGATACGGCGGTCGATATCGCCAAGGAATCGGCAGATGCCATCCTGCTCGAGAAAGACCTGCTGGTCCTGAACGAGGGCGTGCTCGAGGGACGGAAGGTCTTCGCCAACATCCTCAAGTACATTCGGATGGGGGCCAGTTCGAATTTCGGCAACATGTTCAGCGTGCTGGGGGCGAGCATTTTCCTCCCCTTCGTCCCGATGATCCCCATCCAGATCCTCACCAACAACCTGCTCTACGATTTCTCTCAGGTCCCGATCCCCGCCGACGACGTCGATCCCGAACAGATCGCGCGGCCCCGACCGTGGTCGATGAACGCCATCTCCCGATTCATTCTGCTCATCGGACCGTGCAGTTCCATCTTCGACTACACGACGTTTTTCGTCATGCTCGACGTCTTCGGCTGCTGGGACCCGGCCCGGGCGCCTTTGTTCCAAACCGGCTGGTTCGTCGAGTCGCTCCTGACACAGACTCTGATCATCCACATCATCCGCACGAACAGGATTCCGTTCCTCCAGAGCTGGGCCAGTTGGCCGCTGATCGTGACCACGGCTGTCAACATGTTCGTCGGAGCCTGGCTACCGTATTCGCCGGTCGGGCCGGCGTTGGGGTTCACCCCTTTACCGGCACTCTATTGGCCGGTGCTCGCAGCGACCCTCGTCGCGTATGTTCTCTTGACTCAGGGTGCCAAGACGTGGCTATTTCGACGAGGCTGGGTGACGGAATGAGGTCGTCATTCCGGTGAGCGACCCTCGATCTTTACGGCAACGGCCTTGCCTTTGACCTTTTTGGTCGTGATCGTCACGACCGTGCCCGCCACCAGATCCTTGAGATCGGCCTCCTTGGCGTCCAGCGTGATTTTGCAGCCCTCGGTCACGACGAACTTGTGCTCCAATTCGTTGTCATCCGCCGTCTCAATCACGTTTTTGTCGGCATCGACGCGAATCACCGTCCCTTGGTAAACAGCCGCTTCGACGGTCGCCGGCGCGGCAATGATCAGCCCGCCGACAACCAACAGTAATCCTACGATCCGGTACATGAGAATCCTCCGTGGGTAAGGTTTCCTCTCGTCGTGTGCGGCGATTTCCGCAGCGAAACGAGAGAGCAAGGATCATGCCATTCAGGGGAATGCTGCCAATTTACCGAATTTGCCGCGAATCGCCGCAGAATCTGCGACGGAGTCAACGATCTGAACACAGCTCTCGAGCGTGCGAAATGGCGCGCGGGCATGCGCGATTGGCACACCGCGCCCCTGCGCCCACTGCGATGCCTCCTCCGCCGTATATCTCCGTCGTCGAAAGGTGCTTCCGCGTTTGGACTTCCAACTTGCGCATTGGTGGATTATGCTACTAGACTCCCTCCCCAATCGTCGGGCGGCAGCCGAAGGAAGCGGCCGGGCAATGGGGTATCCTACGACGATGAAAAATGCAGAGCGAACCCAAAAACGTCGACTTGCTGTTGGTCGACGACGACGCGGAATTCCGCGACACGGTGGCGCGCCGCTTCTTGCGAAGCGGCTATCGAGTCCAGCAGGCCGGCGGCGGCGTTGAGGCCTTGGAGCTGACCGCCAGGCGGCAATTCGATGTGGCGGTCGTCGATCTGAGGATGCCCGGCATGTCGGGTGTCGAATTGCTCGACAAACTGAAGGCCGCCGGCGCGGAGTGCGAGGTGGTGTTGCTGACCGGCGAGGGGTCGATCGAAACGGCGGTCGATGCCATGAAACGCGGGGCGCACGACTACCTGACCAAGCCGTTCCCGCTCGCCGAACTGGAACTCGTGGTGCAACGCGCCTACGAGCGGCGGCAACTTCGCAAGGAAAACCAGCAACTCAAAGCCGTACTCGAACGGAGCCGGCCCGACTCGGAGATGATCGGTCGCTCGGCGGCCATGCACGAGGTGTTCCGGCTGATCGGTCGGGCTGGGCCGACCGACAAGGCGATCTTGATCCAAGGTGAAAGCGGCACGGGTAAGGAGCTGGTCGCAAGGGCCTTGCACCGAGCCAGCCCACGCGCCGAGCGGCCGATGGTCGTGATCAAATGCGCCGCCCTGCCTGAAACGCTGCTCGAGAGCGAGCTGTTCGGGCACGAGAAGGGGTCATTCACAGGCGCGGTCAGCGCCAAGCCGGGCTTGTTCGAGGTGGCCGACGGCGGCACGCTGTTCATCGACGAGATCGGCGAGATGCCCGGCCCTTTGCAGGCCAAATTGCTGCGCGTGCTGGAAGACGGCTCGATGCGTCGGATCGGCTCGCTCAAGGAATTCCGGGTCGATGTCCGGCTGTTGGCGGCGACGAACCGCGACATGGCCGAGGAGGTCAAGGCCGGCCGCTTCCGCGAGGATCTGTACTACCGTATCAACGTGCTGTCGCTGGAATTGCCTCCCTTGCGACGGCGAACCGGCGACGTTCCCCTCCTGGTCGCCAAGTTTCTCGGTCCCGAATGGGAGATCGAGCCGGCCGCAATGCAGGCACTGGAGTCGTACACTTGGCCGGGTAATATCCGGCAACTGATCAATGCGATCGAACGGGCTAAAATCCTCGCAGATGGTTTCGTTGTGCGACTCGTCGACCTCCCGCACGACCTGCAGCGGCCTCCACAGGCGGAAGTACCAAGCGCGCTGGTTGGGAGCGACAATTTGGATGAAATCGAGCGCGCCCATGTGATCGAGGTACTCCAACGTGAAAAGGGCAACAAGGCTCGCGCCGCGCGGGCCTTGGGCATCGACCGCCGCAGTCTCTATCGCTTGCTCGAGAAATACGGTGTCGCATGAACTACAGGTACGGCGACAACAGACGGGCCACGCTGTCGCGGAGCTTGACGGGCAGCTTGCGCCCGTCGGCGTCGGCCAGCGTCACGGCGCGCGCGGCGCGGCGCTTCGACTCGACAATCGCCTCGAGCCGCTGCGCCAACTCGGCATCGTAGCACTCCACGTCGAACTCGAAGTTCAGCCTTAGGCTGCGCGGGTCCCAGTTGGCCGAACCGACGAGGCTCCAAAGCCCGTCAACCACCATCAGCTTGGTGTGGTCGAACGGCGGCGGCGAGAGCCAGATGCGGCAGCCGTGCTCCAGGATTTGCCACCAGAGCGACCGAGAGGCCCATTCGAGCAGCACCAGGTTGTTCCGTTCCGGCAACAGTACGTCGACCTTGACGCCGCGAAGTGCCGCGACGTTCAAGGCGGTGATGAGTGCCTCATCGGGCAGGAAATAGGGAGTCACGATCGAGACCTGCGACCGCGCGCAGGCCAGCCCGCCCAACAACGTCAGCCGCAGCTTATCGTGGTCTTCGTCCGGACCATCGAGAATTCCGCGCGCCGCGACCGGGCCGCGCGGCGCAAGCTGTGGAAACCAGGCTTCGCCTGCGAGCGATTCATTGGCCGCGAAATCCCAGTCGGCGGCAAATGTCCGCGCCAGGTGCCCCACGACCGGTCCCTCGCAGCGAAAGTGCAGGTCGGCGAGTGACGTCTTGCCCCTGCTGCGGAAACGTGCCGCGTCGAGAATATTCATGCCGCCCGTGAAGCCGACCTGCCCATCGACGACCAGCAACTTGCGGTGATTGCGGAGGTTCGAGTAGGCGAACCGCCTGCGTAGGAGTGTGGGCAGGAATCGGGCCACCGGCACGTGCCGCCGCCGCAATGGTCGCACGATCGAGGGAAATGAGTAGCGAGCGCCAATGTCGTCGATCAACACGCGCACTTCGACCTTCCGCGCGACGGCGCGCGCCAGCGCCTCGACGAACTTCAAGCCCAGGGCGTCGTGATTGAAGAGGTAGGTGCTCAGGGCGATCGACCGCCTCGCGGCGTCGATCGACGCGAGCATGGCGGGGTAGGCCATTTCGCCGTTGATCAGGGGCTCGACCTGGTTGCCATCGACCAGCGGCAGGCCGGTCACACGCTCGACCATGCGGACCAAGGAACGGAGGTGCTCGTGGTCCGGCAAGAGGATCTCGTCGAGCCGATGCTCGGTGCATACCGCTTCGTCCGGACGGCGGGCAACCGCCCCTCGTCCACCGCGTAGCGAGCGGGCGCGGCGCTGAATGCGGTTGATGCCCAACAGCACGTAAAGCAAGGTGCCCAAAAGCGGCGTGAGCCAGATCAGGCCGACCCAAGCGATTGCCGCGCGGCTGTCGCGCTTGTGCAACAGGCAGTGTAGCGACGCCGGCACCGCCAACGCCGCCGAGACCACGCCCAGCGCATGCGGCCAGAAGGTCGCGAGTTGTTCCCAGTCGATGTCGAAGGGCGGAGGCATGGAATGGCCGATATTCTACCCGACAACGATCTGTTTCTGGCACGAAATGTTCGCCAGGTGCTAGAATCGCGCGCGACGAATTAGTCATTGACACGATTCATGGGGGGAGTCGCGAATGCCAGCGGAGACTGAACTCGGCGCCACAGAGCCTAGTGTGGGCGGCGAACGCAAAAAACCCGGCGGGGCGATCGGATCAAATTCAAGCCGCCGGCAGGGCGCCGTCGTCGGTTTTTCCTTGGCGGCGATTTCGCTTCATCTCGTCCTTCGCTTCGGGACGAAGACCGAAGCCGAGATTGCGGGTTTGCCGCTCCGCGACTTGCCGCTCCTGGCCACGCTCGCGTTCGGTGGCGTGCCTTTGCTCATCGGCCTGGCGATCAAGGTCGTCCGCCGGGACTTCGGCTCCGACCTGTTGGCGGGCATTTCGATCATCACGTCGGCCCTCCTGCAAGAGTACCTGGCCGGCTCCCTGGTCGTGCTCATGCTCTC
>DATLQY010001210.1:0-3304 GCA_035534975.1 Pirellulales bacterium | reverse complement strand
AGGAGCCAGGTTCGGGGAAGCCGAGAAAAACTGCCATGAAAAGAAGCCCGCTGGTCATGTTTGAAGTTCTCCGGTCATTCGTGGTTCCGGCATTGTACCGATTGACGCCGATGATCGACCAGCCTTCGTCACTCGCAACCGAGGAAAAGGGCGGTTTCGTAGACGTGGGGCATAGTCAGGCCGACGTACCGTCGTGCATGCACAGCGGAATTGCGTCCGTCGAGAAAAATCCCCTGCGGGCCGCTCACATTTTGGCCAAAATGTCTGCCTTCTTCGCCGCGAACTCGTCCGCCGAGATTAGCCCTCCATCGAGCATTTCCTTCAACTGCCGCAGCTTCTGTACCGGATCCTCTTTGCCATCTGGAACGGGCGCTGGAACCGGTGAAGTCACTTCGTGGACCTGATCGAGCTTCAGCGGCAACCGTCGGGTCGCGACCACGTTGGCGGCGCCGTTAGCGCGCAGCGATCGACCTGCCCCATCGGTCGGAATTCTCACGAATTCTGTTACGCGTAGAGCACCACCTCAGCACAAGTCATTCATTTTCGTCGAAACCCGGCGGGATGCAAGCTTGTCAGGGTCGGCACCCAGCGCGTTCTGTGTTTCCCATGTTTACCGGCAGAGCCGGGACGGGTAGACTCGGCGGAAATGAACGACTATGACAAGGCCGGGAGGTACTTGGTGAAGCGCGAGCCCGCGGGATTCTTCCGCTGGCTCTTGGCTAATCCCGGCGTCTCGTTCGAGGCTTGGATCGATGCACGACGAGTCGCGTTGCCCGATCAGAACGACCTGACCAACGACCTCGTCGCGGTGTTGCGCAGCGGCGATGCGCTGGAAGGGATTTGCCTCGAATTGGAGGCCAAAGCCAGGGCCGATGTTCTCACACGGTTGCTCGAATACCTGGTGCGGCTTTGGATCGAGCCGGGGAGCCGTGGCAGCCTTCGCGTTTCTTGTGTCAGCGGGGCCGTCCTCGACTTGACCAAAAGGAGCCCCTCTCATGAGCTCAGCCTGCGCTCGGTGATCGCGCCGGGCTCCCGTCTGGAGATTGCTGTGCTGCGGCGTCATCTGGTGGATGAGAAGGCGGCGAAACTGGTGGCGGATGTCGCGGCTGGAATTACTTCACCTTGGCTCTTGCCCTGGGTTCCGCTGATGCGAGGCGGAGACAAATCGGCTATAATTGTGAACTGGTCGCGGGAGGCACGCCGCATGAGCGACGACCGCGACCGGGCGGATCTCGGTTCGCTGGCTCAGTTGTTTGCCGCGCTGGCCGGGTGCCGTCCAGTGTGGGACCATGGTTTACGAGGGTGGAATATGAAGACATCACCGTTCTTGGACGAGATTCGGGCCGAGGGTCGGGCCGAGGGTCGGGCCGAGGGTCAGGTTGAGGGAATACGCAAGCTCGTCCACCGCCAGGGCCGGCAGAAGTTCGGCAAGGCCCCTACCAGGAAACAGCAAAAGGCTTTGGAAGCCATCACCGACTTGGCCGGCCTGGAAACCCTAGCCGAGCAATTGCTCAACGCCGGCTCCTGGGCCGAGTTGCTCGGCGACGGATAGCAGCTCACGCGCCGGCCAGGAACTCCTCGGCAATGGCTTTGATCTGCCGCAGGCGATCGTTGTCGTGTGCGCGGCTTGGCAAGTCGGTCACAGCAACGCGATCTGATAAGCTCAGGGAGCCAAGGGATCTGTCTTCGTCGGTGCATCCGGCCCTGCTTGGCATCAGCAAGCGGGGCCGTTTTTTTCCTTGCCCAAACGCCGTCCCGCCGTACCGGCTTCAGAGATGCGGCCAAAGACGGTACCGAGGGCCACTTCGTACTCTTGTTCGGGGAGCGGTTCCTTTTCACGGGAGACCACCTGTTCTGGAGCCGCGACGGGCGGCGGCTCGGTGCCTCACGTGACTATTGCTGGGATTCCTGGCCGAAGCAGATCGAGTCGATGCAGCGGCTCGCCGGCTACCGGTTTGAATGGGTGTTGCCGGGCCACGGCCAGCGAGTTCGGCTGCCCGCCAACGAAATCCAGCGGGAACTGGCCGCGCTTGTCGGGCGGATGCGGAACGAGAATCCGTGAAGACCGTCAACTAGCCCGGTCAGTTTATGGTCGCACTGCGAACGCAATCGATTGTGGCGCTCGCGCTGGCGGGCGTTTCTGCGCGGGTGTAAAATATCCGTATCACGCCTGGGCGCCGACCCGTTCAAGCCCGTGGTGGGAGACGATCTGCCGGGCCTTTGACGAGCACTGACAAATAGATTGGAACAGGTCGCCGCGGAGTTCCGGTATGCAAAGCTTGACTTGCCCGCGTTGTGCCGGCGCATTCGTCAGTTCCGAAGAATCCGCCGGGCGGGTCGTCGCGTGCCCCCACTGCCACGCGCAGATTCAAGACAGCGCGTTCGCGTCGTCCGAAATTCCGACGGAAACAAGTGTCGAGACGGGAGCGCCAACTCAAGACCCACCCGTCACGTTGCCGCTGCCATCGCCCAGCGAAGAAGTCGGGAAGACACCCCAGTGGCCCAACATCCCCGAACACGACGTGCTGAAATTCCTTGGGAAAGGGGGCATGGGGATCGTGCTTCAGGCGCGGCACAGGGTACTCGATCGGCTGGTGGCCGTGAAAATGCCATTGGCCGGCGATTGGATGGATGACGCCGACCGAGAACGATTTCTGCGCGAAGCGCGTGCGACCGCGAAGCTGCGGCACCCCAACATCTGCCCGGTGTTCGAAGTGGGCGAAACCGAAAACCGCCCGTACATCACGATGGCCTACATCGAAGGTGAGTCGCTCGTCCAATGGGCGCGGGACCGCAAGCCCAATGGTCGGGAGGCCGCCGAAATGCTGGCTGTGCTGGCCCGGGCCGTCGAATTCGCTCATCAGCAAGGCATCGTACACCGCGACATCAAGCCACAAAACGTCCTTGTCGATCGAGCCTCCGGGCAACCGATGCTCATGGACTTCGGCCTGGCGAAGGAAATGGCACTGGCCGATAGCGAGTTGACCCAGTCCGGCCAGGTGCTGGGAACGCCGGCTTACATGGCCCCGGAACAAGCGGCTGGACGCCTGCGCGACGTCGGGCCGCGGTCCGATGTGTACGCGCTAGGCGCCGTGCTCTACCATTTGCTTTGCGGGCGACCACCCTATTTGGGCGGTGGCGGTGAGGTGCTCCGTCAGTTGCAGACCGACGTGCCGCCCGCCCCACGGAAGCTAGCGCCGAACACGAATCGCGATCTGGAAACGATTTGCCTGACGGCGATGGCGAGAGAACCGCTCCGGCGTTACGAGTCGGCGAGCGCGTTGGCGGCGGATCTGCAGCGGTT
>DATLQY010001209.1:0-3193 GCA_035534975.1 Pirellulales bacterium | reverse complement strand
CATTCCACAGCACCGTCGCCATGAAAAATCCTTTTCGCAATCGCGAAAAACGACCGATCGTGGCACGGATATCGAGGACCGTCAATCGCTCAAATAACCCCCTTGACCAACCTAGAAAAGGGTGGGACAAGACCGCGGAGCGGGCGACGGCCCACCAATGTTGGGCCGGCGGAGGCGAGCTTGTCCCTCCCTACACCGTCCGTTTGGTTGTGGCCGGGCGAAAAGTTGACTCGTGCATTGACGGAATAACCCCTACAATGCAACCGTCGTGACAAGCTCGACCACGTCGTTTGACACCATCAACCCTGTGAGCCATGTCCCATGCGGTTAATTAGCTACCTGGGGCCGAGCGGACCCCGAGCCGCCGGCCTGCGCGGCGGGCAGTTCGTCGATCTCAATGACGCCGATCCCGATCTGCCCGCCTCCTTGAAATCCATATTGACCCTGGGACCGGCCGGCCTCGAGCGGGCCGCGGCGGCCATGACTAAGGGTACGCCGCGTCCACTGACAAGCATCCGCCTGATGGCCCCTATACCCGATCCTGGAAAAGTCATTTGCGTCGGGCTGAACTACGCCGACCATGCCCGCGAGAGCGGCGTGGCCCCGCCCGAAGAGCCGGTGCTGTTCAACAAGTTTCCCACGGCCCTCGCGGCCCACGGCGAGCCGATTGTTCTGCCGCGCGTCAGCCGCGAGGTCGACTTTGAAGCGGAGTTGGTCGTGGTCGTCGGCCGCGGCGGCCGGCACATCGCGCGCGAGCGCGCCTTCGAGCACGTGGCGGGCTATTGTGCCGGGCACGACGTCTCGGCCCGCGACTGGCAGCTCCACAAGCCGGGCAAACAATGGCTGTTGGGAAAGACGTTCGACACTTTCGCCCCATGCGGTCCGGCGCTGGTCACGCGCGACGAAGTGCCGAGCCCGGGAAAGCTGCGAATCCAGTTCCGTCTCAACGGTCGCACGCTGCAAGACTCGAATACCGACCAATTGATCTTTCCGATCGACGAGTTGGTGGCCTACATCTCGCAGGTATGCACGCTTGCGCCAGGCGACCTGGTATTCACAGGCACTCCGCCGGGCGTGGGCTTTGCCCGCAAACCCCCGATTTTTCTCCAAGCCGGCGACGTGGCCGAGGTCGAAATCGAGGGCCTTGGCGTGCTCACGAACCCGGTGCTGGCCGAAGCAGTTGACGAACGACTCATTGAGTCTTAACATTTCGATTGAGAGACCCCTGTCACAGCCGGTTTTCGTCGCCCGCCATCGAGCGCTCGCACGGTCAACGCATCCACTCCAACCACGGAAAGGGAATGTCTCCATGCCATTGTTCGAGATCGAAACGGAGTCGCACATCATCATCACCTGGGCCGAGGACCAGGACGCCGCCGCCGCGGTCGTCAACGACGCCTATCCGGAGGAGCGCGTCATGCGGCTCACCAAGAGGCCTCGCGACACCTGGGTGATTTCCAAGAGCGCGCTGGGCATTTCCGGCCAGCTCGACATCTGCCACACCGCCCGCGATTGCCTTTCAAAGGCCGCCGGCGACAAGGTCCACGCCATCCGCCTCTACATGCACGAGACCGGTTCCGACCTGGAACGCGCCCGCAAAGTGATTGAGTCGAACATGGTCATGGGCTGGTAAGCTGGTATGCTGGTAAGGAAAGGGCGGAAAAGGCATTGGGCATTAGGCGCTAGGATACATCGCCTTTTACCTATCCCCTAACGCCTATCGCGTAACGCCTCTTACTCTTCCAGGTTCTGGTACAGCGGCAGGTGCCGGTAATAAACTTCCAGCATCAAGAGATGCATGGCAGTGACATAGATCCGTCCGCCCTCCCGGCCCCATCGGTCGGGCGTGGCGCCCAGGGGTTCCCAACTGCCGCCGAGCGGTCCCTCGTGTTCCTGGTTGTCGACCAAAAGGGCGCGGAGCCGCCCGTTCCATTCTTCCCAGTGCGATCCGCCGACCTGGAACATGACCTGGGTGGCGTAGTACCAATAGTAGGAATCGCGCTCTTGGCCTACGGTCGTGTCCCAGCCGGGCAGGTTGGCCCGCAGGTAGTCGGCGCCGGCTTGCATGTACGGATTGTCGCGCCGCCAGCCGAGGTACTGTCGCATCAGTAGCGCCTCGGCTGTCATGACCCGGCTCGGCGCGCGCTGATGGGGCTGCTTGGCCTTTGGGCGGTAAACGTAAACTGCCGAGTTGGCCTGGGCCTGGGCGCCGTCGAGCCAGGCCGTGACGCGCTGATAACACTCCAGCGGCACTTGCAAGCCGGCCAGTTCGCCGCTTTTGAGTGCCATCAACTGCCAACCGGATACCGAAGTGTCGCTGCCCTGGCGAGGCGCGTAGCGCCAGCCGCCTTCGGTCGGGTGTTGGGCGGCGACAATGAACGAAAGCGCGCGCTGCGCCGGCTCTCGAAGCGTCGCATCGCGGGTCATGCCGTAGGCCTCGCAAAGCGCGATGGACGCAATCCCGTGGCTGTAAAGCCAGACGTTGATATTCGACTTCTCGTCCTGCGGCACGAACAGGTCGCCGTCGTTTACCTGGTTGCCGACCAGGTATGCCAGCCCGCGGGCGACCACGGGGCGGTACTTGCCGTCGGTGTGCGTGTAGCCGGCGCCGAGAAAAGCCAGGAGCGACAAGCCGGTGGCCGCGGTGTCGGAGCGCATCTGTCCCGCCCCGGCGTTTTCGTAGCCTGGCCGTCCCTGCCGGAAGTCGTGCAAGCTCCAACTGCCGTCTGGGTTCTGGTGCCGTGCGAGGAAATCGAGCCCCGCCTCGACAGCGCGCTCCGATGCCTCGCTGCCGCCGCGCTGGTTGGCCAGCTCGCGGCGCATTTCGCGGTCGCGCTGGCGGAAACCCGGCACCGAGGTGTCCTGCACCCGCACGTCGGCCAACTTGCCGCCACTGCGTTCGAGGATCATCCGACCGACGCCGCTGTGGACGACCTCGCTTTCCGCGCGGGCACGCCGGCTGGGAAGCCCGACGTCGAGCGCCGGCGTCGCACTCAAGCCGCCGGGGCCCTCAGGCGCGGCGATCCGCACGGGCAGTCCTTGCGACGATTTGTGAGCCGTATCGAGGTCCATCCGCGCCGCGAGTTGATCTTCGCCCGCCGCTAGCTCGTCGGAAGGGCTGACGTCGATCGCCGACTCAGCGGCCGCATCGTTGCCGCCGACGGCCTCGAGACCCCGAGTCTTGCCGGGAGAA